>JAHRFU010000086.1 GCA_019084485.1 Desulforudis sp.
CATGGGTTTTCATGGCATGAAGAAAGCACCCTCGATGCTTTGAGGGTGCTTTTTGTGGCCAGGAAACGGGGACAGGGAACTTTTTGACGACGTAATAAACCCTACCCCCTATCGCTTTGTATCATAGAAGTTTTAGAACGGGGATGTATCTTATATACGGGAAAAAGTAGCCTGTCCCCGTTTCCTGGAATGTCCCCGTTTCCTGGAATGTCCCCGTTTCCTGACCTAGCCGAAGCGGTACATTTCCTTCTTGAGACGCTTAATGATGCGCTTTTCCAGGCGGGAGATGTACGACTGGGAGATGCCCAGCATATCAGCGACTTCTTTTTGGGTCTTCTCGGCCCCGTTGTTTAGGCCAAAGCGCAATTCCATGATATTTCGTTCCCGTCCTGAGAGCTTTTGCAGGGCTAGGCGCAGGAGTTTTCGGTCTACTTCCTCCTCCAGGTTCCTGCAGATCACGTCATTCTCGGTGCCCAGGACATCGGAAAGGAGCAGTTCATTCCCGTCCCAGTCAATATTCAGCGGTTCTTCAAAGGAGATTTCGCTGCGGGTCTTGCTGTTCCGGCGCAGGTACATTAGGATCTCGTTTTCAATACAACGTGAGGCGTAGGTGGCAAGCTTGATCCGTTTGCAGGGGTCAAAGGTATTGACGGCCTTGATTAGGCCGATCGTACCGATTGACACCAGGTCTTCAATTCCCACCCCGGTATTCTCAAACTTGCGTCCGATGTAGACAACCAGGCGCAGGTTCCTTTCAATCAGCGTACTGCGCACCCTTTGATCGCCTGATTCCAGGCGGACGATCAGATCGGCCTCCTCATCCACCGAGAGTGGCGGCGGCAGGGCTTCACTACTTCCCACATAGTGGATCTCGGGACGAAACCCCAGCCGGTACAACAGCTTCATAACCAGCAAACGCGTCTTCCACTTGAGCCTGGCTAAACCGCCCAAACAACACACCACCCATCTCTCAGGAATACTACTCAGGCGATATCGGGTAAGGAATCAAGGATTTTCGGACTCAGAAGAGCCCGGTAATCATCAGTCTCACTCAGTCTACGGTGATAAAGGGCAACCACAACCCGCTCAACCGTCACCATTTGTCCCCCGTGCATCAGTTCGACCTTATCGGGGCGAAAGCCCACTAGCATCCCGCCGCTTTTCCCGAGAGACCGGTAGGGAATCAGCCTCAGGCGGTTAGACCACCGGTGATCCTGCATCGCTTCAACCAGGGCAACGGGATCGGGCTCATCCTGATTCTCCAGCACTGCCAGCAACTCGACTGGTAATGCCTCCCGAATCGCGGATAGTTCGACCACTATCACGGGCTGCTGCGTCAGAGGATCCGAGAGCTGGTTTCCAGTGTCCATCAAGGCCGTGAAGGGAATCCGCTTGCCGTAGATCGTTAACACTACCGGTACGTTCAAGAGGCTTTTGACCAGACGCTGTTTTAGGTAGGTACCCCCGATCCGGCCCACCAGCCAGGTGATCGCCAGGGCGGTTAAGATTGAAGGCCAAAAATACAGTCTCGGAAAGTCGGGAATGCCCGAATACACCTGATATGAAGCACTTCCCCCCAGGAAATATCCCACTCCGAAAACGAGCCCGCCCATTGAGAAGGATGCTAGGTAAAATATCAAAAGGGCGGCAGTCAGCTTCCGCGCCGGACCAGGTGCAAACGTTACGGCCACCATCAGGAGTGAGACTGCGATCTTTCCGAAAACGCCCCCCAGATTAACCACAGACGGGAAGAATAACACCAGGGCATACAGTGCGCCGATCCCGGAAGCCACGGCTAGTCTCCAACCGGAAGTCTGTAGGCGCCCAAGACGAGCTGTGACCCAGAGGATGGCAAAGTTCATCAGCCAGTTGCCCAGTAAGACTTCATCCAGGTAAACGGTGTAGGTCACGCCGGGCTTGCCCCCTATTTCGCTACCATTATATGGCCGGGGCTGGGTTTTATGACAAAGGAAAAACCCTGGCTTCTATTATAGCAGCCAGGGCAGGAAATTTCTGTCATTTATTGACTTGTCCGGAACATAATAATTAAACTTGTTTTGTCTAACTGCGTCTGCGCAAGAACGCGGGGACTTCAATATTGTCGTGCTCACTGAAAGGCTTAATTCTTATCTCTTCGGTCACTGCGGTCTTCTTTACCTCTTCCCGAATCACCCGGGACTCAAAGCCGGTGGCAATTACTGTAACCCGAACCTCTTCGCTGAGGGTCTCATCGATTACGGCACCAAAGATGATGTTCGCTTCCGGATCCACCGCCTGGGCAATAATCTCGGCCGCTTCGTTGACCTCAAAGAGCCCCATGGAACCGCCGCCCGTAATATTCAACAAGACACCCCGCGCTCCTTCCACCGAGGTCTCCAGAAGTGGGCTGGAGATGGCCATCCGGGCGGCTTCCGCCGCACGGTTCTCACCGGACGCGGTACCAATACCCATCAGGGCGGAGCCGGTTTCGCGCATAATCGTCTTCACGTCGGCGAAGTCCAGGTTAATCAGTCCGGGGACCGAAATTAGATCCGATATCCCCTGGACACCCTGCCTGAGGACGTCGTCGGCGATACGGAAGGCTTCAATGACAGAGGTCTTCTTCTCGATAACCTGAAGCAGCTTATCGTTCGGAATCGTGATTAGCGTATCAACACACTCACGAAGCTTAGTCACACCCTCATCGGCCTGGGTATAACGTTTTCTTCCTTCAAAGGTAAACGGTCGGGTAACCACTCCCACGGTCAGGGCACCCAGTTCCTTGGCCAGTTGGGCCACTACCGGCGCACCACCGGTACCGGTGCCGCCCCCCATTCCGGCGGTGACGAAGACCATGTCGGCTCCCTGCAGAACGTCCAAGATTTCATCGCGACTTTCCTGCGCCGCCTTCTCACCAACCTCAGGATTACCGCCGGCACCCAGCCCCTTGGTCAGTTTAGCTCCGATTTGAACCTTCTGTGAACTCAAGGACATGGCCAGAGCCTGAGCATCCGTGTTAATGGTGATAAACTCGACACCCTTCAGGCCAGCGCTGATCATCCGGTTTACGGCATTTGATCCCCCTCCGCCAACCCCGACCACCTTAATGTTTGCAAAACTATGGGCTTCAAGCTCTAAGTCTATCAAGAGTATTTCCTCCTTATTGGGGGGGTAACAGCTACCATGATCACACCTAAACAGTAAAATTCTACATCAGGTGGCTATTTCCTTTGTTCGTCAGTTAAAAAGTTATCACCGATTGAAAAGGTGCCGCCGGATAATGCCAAGGTTTTGGAACAGCCTTACACCAAAGGCCACCACCGCTGCGATGTAGATTTCCACACCCAAACGGTCTCCGATAAAGACGAGCAGGGCCGCCATCAAGGCATTACCGATGAAGCCGGACAGAAAGACGACGTTGTCAAACTTATCCTCCATCGCCGCCCGAATACCACCGAAAACCGAATCCAGGGAAGCCAGTACGGCGATACCCAGGTACTTACCGTAAGCCGCCGGTATGAACAGGGGTATGTTCCAGCCAATGGCAATCCCCACCACAAGTCCAATGCCGGCGATCCAAATGCTGAGCGCCACAGTCTAGTCTCCTTCCTTGTACAGGCTGGTATACTCCAGACGGATGGTCCCCTGGTAAGCCGGAACGATCACTTCATCCAAGACTTCAACCTGGACATCAATACCCCAGTCTCTTAGGATTTCGACCAGACCACCGGATAGTTCGACCATATTCCGTAAGGCTTCGGGGTCACCGATCGCGCTGACTGTGTAGGGTGGGGAGATGCGGATTAGATTCACGTTAATAAACGGAAAGGCCAGTCGGATCTCACTGGTACTGATAATCCTCTGACCGTTTACCGCAATGGCTTCGGCACCGGCACCACGCAGTTCATTGACCAGCATTACCAGTTCTTCGTCCCTGATCGAAAACACCGCAGCATCCGCAGGCTGCTCGGACCGCCTGACGTTTTGCAGGATGATTTCCACCCCCGGTCCGGCCACGTCGGTCAATCCGGCGAGCACGCGGTGTTTCTCAATCTCGTTGATGATGGCCGCTTCGGCCTGGCCGATGCCTTGCCTTGCGGTCATGACCCGTTCCTCCAGGTCCGCTACGTCTAGAGCGAGGCTCTGCTTTTCTTTTCTGAGTTCCGACAGCTCGTTAGTCAGTTCTCTGGCCCGCTCCCCGGATGCAACCGCCGGCTGGGGCTCGCTACTTACCCTGAACTGCAGGGCCAGTAAAACCCCCAGGATTATCGCCACCAACACTATAGAACCGTGCTTCATTCCTTTCATCAATGCGTCACCCCCTCACCTACCCGCTGGGCGTAACGCCACCCGGTCGGACCGGTATAGGCCGGTAAAACAACTTTGTTCAGCTTCTTGACTGAGAATTGGATGTTGCGGTACTCCAGGGTGTCAAGCACCCCGCCCCTCATCTTAAGCGCCGAGATCATCGTTTCCGAGTAGCCGACCGCCGTAATGACGTAGGGGGGCGACAGCCGCTTTGTCTTGTTCACTAACACGGCCGGTCCGATGCAGCGCACCTCGCTGGTGGACACGAGACGTTCGCCGTTTATAGCCACCGCTTCGGCACCAGCTGCCTTCAGTTCATTGAGTACCATCAGCAAATCTTCATCGTGCAGGATGTACCAATTCGGATTCTGACCTGGTTGAAGCGGCAACGCGCTGTCGTTAAGGGTTACCTCGATACCGGGTCCGGTCACAGGTAACAGCCCGGCCCGCATCCGAACCAGCTCGAGTTCTCCCCGTAACCGGTCATGCCTGGCTAAGGCCGCAATTTCGTCGAGCTCCTTACGGAGCTCATCAATCCGATCTCTGAGCGTATCACGTTTAAGGGCGGTCTGTTCGACCTCGGAGGCCAGCTGCCGGACCCGCTCCACACTCATATTTGCGGTATTTTCCCGGGTGACTCTAAACTGCATACTCAACATCAAACCCAGGAGAAGCCCCACGACAACCAGGGCCACGTATGATTTCTTTCCGGTCAAGGCACTCTCACTCCCCCCGGTATTTGATGACGGCCTTCTCCGGCTCGGCCAGGTCAATGTACTCCACGGTCTTCCCGGACTTCCGGACGGTGTCCAGGACTTCCGCCAGGATCATACCCTGCAGTTCAAGCCGGCCTGCCTGTCCAAGTTGCACCAGAATGCCGTCCACAGTGTAGAGGGTTATCCGGTAGCCTTCCGAAACGTTAATCTCGGACAATTGTTGTTTGAGGTCGCCGGGTAAGGACGCGGCCACTCCAAGGGCCTTATCGATCTCAGGACTGCCCGGCTTGGCTCCTGTTACAACCGGGAGTCCCTCTGTGGACGCCGTCTGCCGGCGAAGCACCACACCATCCTCGTCAACGTCCCAAAAGGCACCCTCGATATTCACCAGCACCAGTGGTATTCGTTCTTCAATCGTCACTACCAGCGTTGATGGGAACCGGCGTTCCAGGTGGGTACTCTTAACCAGCGGCAGGGTTTGTAGTCTTTCCCCTGCTTCACCCAGATGCACCTGGAATATATTGGTACCAGCAACCAAGCCAGCGACAGATACTATCTCGTCAACGGGTAAAAGACTGTTGCCGTACACCTCAATGGTCTTGACCTCAAAAAAGGGGGACCGGATTAGAATAAACCCGGCAATAAGCAACAGCAGTCCGAAAAAGACTGTTTCCCACCAGTTTAATCCGGATCTGCGCACGTTCTCGGCCTCCTGTGATTATTACACATTATACTTTGGTCCAGCAGGACTTGTCCAAACAAAAGTAAGCGCCTAATGGGATCTGCAGCGTGAGAGCGGAGAAGATGGATGTGGTGCAAAAACCCACTTCCTGCTTCTCGCTCCCCCTCCGCTCAGAACCAGACATCCCTTAAGCGCCTAAAGTTCACGGTGAATATCAGCACCTACCGAACGGTATTTGTGCTCTAGGTCTTCGTACCCTCGGTCGATATGCTCCGGGGACTCAACCACCGTTGTGTTCTCTGCAGCCAGGCCGGCCAAAACCAGGGCGGCACCGGCACGCAGGTCGGAAGTAGCCACGTGGGTTCCACTTAGAGCGGGCACACCACGAACAATGGCCGTGCGGTCTTCGATTCGGATGTCCGCTCCCATGCGGCGTAGTTCCGGTACGTGCTTAAACCGGTTCTCAAAGATGGTCTCAGTGATGATGCTGGTTCCCCGAGCCAGAGCACAGAGCGCTACGAACTGTGGTTGCATGTCTGTCGGAAAACCGGGGTAAGGCATCGTCTTTACGTCCCCACCCAGCAACTCCCCACCGGCGACAACCCGCACCGAGTTTTCGGTCTCAGTCACATCCACTCCGCACTCCTGCAGTTTAGCGATTATGGCTTCTACGTGCTCGGGCACCACGTTGATGATCGAGAGGTCGCCGCCGGTAACTGCTGCAGCGATCATATGAGTTCCCGCTTCAATCCGGTCCGGAATCACCACGTGCTCCACCGGACTCATTTCGCTTACGCCTGTGATTCGGATGACGCTGCTTCCCGCACCGGAAACCATTGCGCCCATGCCGTTTAGAAAGGTGGCCAGGTCAGATATTTCCGGTTCCCGGGCGGCATTGCGGATCACCGTGGTTCCCTTGGCCAGTACCGCAGCCATCATCGTGTTTTCCGTGGCCCCTACGCTAGGAACATCAAACTGAATGTCCCGCCCGACTAAACCTTTGCTGGTGCTTCTGATGAAACCCCTCTGTTCAACAATGTCGGCCCCCAGTTTCCGGATCGCCTTGAGGTGCTGGTCCATCGGACGTGACCCGATATCACACCCTCCGGGATAAGAGATGCAGACCCGTCCGAAACGGCTTAGCAGCGGCCCCAGAACTAGGTTTGAGGCACGCATTCGCCGCATCAGTTCTTCCGACACGTCCAACGGGCGGACGTTACTCCCGTCAATATGCAAGGTATGTCCGTTTCGAGAGACACGAGCGCCGAGGTATTCAAGTAGACTGATCATTACATCCACGTCCCTCAACCTCGGCACGTCCCCAATAACTGTTACTCCCGGACAAAGAAGGCTGGCTCCTAGAATCGGTAAGGCCGCGTTCTTTGAACCTCCAACCCTGATTGTTCCCTTAAGGCGGTTACCTCCTCTGATAATGATTCTTCCCATGCAGTCACCCCGCCTCGAGGAGACCCATTCATTGTCAGGTCATATTGTGTTTCAAAAATACGGTACGCAATATGTCATCGGAACTAGTAGATATTAATCTATTAAAAATGGCGTTGACACCTAAATCGTTGAATGGTCTCCATAGTTATTCAGTAGCTTCGTGTCTACCCAAAAGCTTAACTTCCGGCTCCAGCCAGATTCCGGTTTGTTCGCTAACCAGTCTCTGCACCTGGAACATCAGCTGCCTTATCTCCCGGGATTTTGCCGCACCCAGGTTAACAATAAAGTTGGCGTGCTTACGGGATACCTCGGCATCTCCGATGCGCAAACCCTTGGCCCCGGCAAGTTCAATTAAACGGCCCGCAGTCTCGCCCGGAGGGTTACGGAAAACACTCCCGGCACTCGGATACTCAAGCGGCTGCGTCTGTTTACGCCTGGCGAGGTGCTGTTCGACCTCGGCCCTAATAGCCGCCGCACTCTTGGGGAAACACCCTAACTTAACACTGACCACGATGGCCGCTTCATCATGCAAAGCGCTGGTTCGATAACCGAAACCCAGCTCATCGTGGGTTTTGAAGTGGACCTTACCATTCAGATCCACGACAGTGGCCTCCAAAACCCGGTCTCCGATAGATAACCCGTTGGCACCGGCATTCATCGCTACGGCTCCACCAACGGAGGCGGGGATGCCGGCTAGAAACTCAAGGCCCCCGCAGCCGGCATCACGGGCTGCAGTCAGGATGCCGGCCAGCCTCGCTCCAGCTTCCACCTGGATGAACCCTTCACCGATCACGATCCGGCTCATCCTCGGACCAAGCTTGACCACTATTCCGCCGATGCCCTCATCAGAAATCAGTAGGTTCGACCCATTACCGATTACGGTCAGCGGAATATCCCTTTCGCGGGCGTACTCTACGACCAAACACAGATCCCCAATCCCGGCCGGTTCAACCAGAACCTCTGCCGGTCCGCCCACACGCCAGGTGGTATACTCTCTAAGCGATACGTTGCTCTCGACCCGACCGGAAAGCCGGGTCAGGAGATCACGCAGAATTGCCACCGGCGAAACCCTCCAACCGTTTCAATAAAGCGAAGCCACTCTCCCGGATATCCCCGGCACCCAAAGTCAGGATCAAATCCCCGGCCTGTGCCATCCCCGATAGGTAGCTGACTAATTCATCCTGTGTCTCGAAATAGCCAACACCGTCTTTGCGATGTTTCTTAATCTCGTCAACGATCAACTGTGCAGTGACACCTTCGATCGGAGTCTCTCCGGCACTGTAAATACTGTTCAGCAACACCACGTCCGCGGTCGCGAAAGACGCTCCAAACTCCTTGTGCAGGAATTGGGTCCGAGTGTAACGATGGGGTTGGAACACCGCGATCAATCGCCCGGGATTGGTCTGACGTGCCGCTTCGAGGGTGGCCTGAACCTCCGTCGGGTGATGCGCATAGTCGTCAACTACCCGCACTCCGCTGATCTCGCCAATTGTCTCAAACCGGCGCTTGACTCCCCGGAAGGTCTTGAGAATCCCGACGATCTCCCCGAATTCGAGACCCAGATGCAGGCCCACCGCCAGAACACCCAAAGCATTCAGCAGGTTGTGGCGTCCGGGAATGGACAGTTCGAGCCGGCCTAGAAACTCACCCCGACGGTAGACATCGGCTCCGGAGGTGATACAGTTCAGACTGAAGCTCTCTAGCCGGTATTCCGCATCTGGAGAGTGTCCGTATG
This sequence comes from Desulforudis sp., assembly GCA_019084485.1. Lineage (GTDB taxonomy): Bacteria > Bacillota > Desulfotomaculia > Desulfotomaculales > Desulforudaceae > SURF-60. The sequence goes on from JAHRFU010000086.1 coordinate 8,867, forward strand.
TGATCACCGGGGTCTCCATCTCCCCGGCCAGACGGCGCAGGATCGGGTCGTCAGCACAGAGAACCATTACTCCCCCCGGACGCACTCGCATCAGGAAATCTTTAAAGGCCTGCGCAATATTCTCCAGGGTATGATAGTGATCCAGGTGGTCGTTCTCGACGTTGGTCACTAGAGCGATGGTCGGATCCAATAGCACAAAGGACCCGTCACTCTCATCCGCCTCAGCCACAAGATATTCACCGGCTCCGGCCTTGGCGTTACCGATTTCAGCCGCTTCCCCCCCGATGACGTAAGAAGGATCCAGGCCCGCCCTTTCCAGAAGGAACGCCGCCAGTGACGTTGTGGTCGTCTTACCGTGGGCTCCGGCCACGGCAATCCCCTTCTGTTCCTTCATAATCAGCCCCAGCATCCGGGCTCGCGGGACAATGCGAATGCCTATCCGAGATGCAGCCAGCACTTCCTGATTATCCGGCCTGATCGCGCTGGAAGTGACGACAATTTCAGCATCTGTAACGTTTGTCGGGCTGTGGCCCTCGTATATCCTGGCACCCAACTCCTGCAGCCGCTCAGTCACCGCCGATGTCTTCGCATCTGACCCACTGACCTGGTGCCCCAACGAAAGCAAGATCTGTGCAATCCCGCTCATGCCAACCCCGCCGATACCGATGAAGTGAACCTTCTGGGGAATACCTGGCACAAACACTCTCTCCTTCCTGAAGGGGGCGCCCGCTCGCCATATTCTATGCACCGTACCAATCAGGTGTTACCCCAACTTGTCCAACGGTTCCCCGACAAAGAAACTTCCTTGTCTTTCCCACTCAAGTATAGTGTCAACGAGTTGATAATTCAACGTGTTTGTCCGGCGGCCAACCGTTCCACGACGTCCAGGATGTTGTCCAGGGCACGGGGCTTACCCATTTCCCGGCTTGCCTGGGCGAATGCTGCCAGTTTGTGGGAGCTAGACAGAAGGTTCACAACAGTTTCTCTCAGCAGTTCCCCGTCCAGTTCACGGTCCTTCACCGCCACAGCGGCACCGCGGCGGACCAGAGCCTGGGCATTGTACTCCTGATGGTTGGCCGTGGCAAAGGGATAGGGAATCAGAATGCTCGGACACCCGAGCACGGTTATCTCAGCCAGTGTGGAGGCACCGGCCCGACACACAACGAGGTCTGCAGCCGCCAGGAGGTCCGCGATCTCGTAAAAGTATGGGGCTACGGTCAGGTTGGGAATGACCTCAATGTACAGGCCCCGTTCCGCCAGGTCATCCTGGAATTCGGCAAAACCCTTCGGGCCGCTGGCGTGGAAAAGGCGGATTCCCGGTTGAAAGGCATAGTGCTGCACGGTGGCTAGCAGCGCCTTGTTGATGCTGCGGGCGCCCTGGCTACCGCCGAAGGAAAGGAGTACCTTGTCGGATTCCTCAATGGCGAGCCTCTTGCGGGCAGCCCTGCGATCGGCAGCCAGGACTTCCGATCTGACCGGCAGCCCGGTGAGGATCACACGGGCCTTGGGGGGGAAATGCTTCACGGCATCAACAAAGGTAACCGCCGTCCGGTCCGCAAAGCGTGACAGAAGCCGGTTGGTCAGACCGGGCAGGGCATTTTGTTCGTGGATGAATGTGGGAACTCCCTGCCGTACCGCGGCCATCACTACCGGGCCGCAGACGTACCCTCCGGTACCGATCACGACCTGCGGTCCAAACTCCCGGATGAGGGCGCGTGATAGCTGGTATCCCTTCGCGGTTCGCCAGAGTACGAGGAGATTGGAAAGGCTGAGTTTCCGCTTCAACCCTTGGGCAGGAACGGAATAGAACTCGAAGCCCGCCTTGGGAACAAGTTCGGCTTCCAGGCCGCGGTCTGTACCGACATAGATGATTTCCGCTTCAGGATACCTGTCGCGCAGGCCACCGGCAATGGCGAGGGCAGGATAAATGTGACCACCAGTGCCTCCGCCGGTGATCAGGAAACGCATGGGTCTAGTGCGTTCACCTACTGTGGGCATACTTCGAAATATTCAGGAGGACACCCACCCCGATCAGCGTAAAGGCCAATGAAGTTCCGCCGTAGCTGATAAAAGGAAGGGTAATCCCGGTTACGGGGAGGCTCCCCGTGACCACTCCGATATTGATAAAGGCCTGCAGCCCTATTCCCACTGTGATTCCGGTCGCCAGGAGGCCGGCGAACGGATCCGGTGCGGTCAGAGCAATACGTAAACCCCGCCAGACAAAGATGGTGAAGAGGGTCAGAATTAGGACACCCCCGATAAACCCGAGTTCCTCTCCGACAACGGCAAAGATGAAGTCGGTATGCTGTTCCGGTAGGTAAAGGTATTTCTGCTTTCCCTGGCCCAGACCGGCACCAAAGAGACCGCCTGAACCAAGAGCGTATAGGGATTGAATGATGTGAAAACCGGCTCCGCTCGGGTCTTCCCATGGATTGAGAAAGGCCAGAAAGCGACTCAAACGGTACGGTTCTAAAGCGATAGCCAAACCGACCAGACCCGCCCCGGCGCCGGCTAGGAGGCCCAGGATGCCCATGCTGTAACCGGCAGCAAAGAGCATGATAAACAGTGTTCCGGACAGGGTGAATGCGGTGCCCAAGTCAGGTTGCAACAGGATCAGTCCGGCGGCGGCCCCCGTGATCAGCAGGTACGGCACAATGGTCTTGGTATTGCGGCCGATATCCCGGTACCGGGATATGCCGTAGGCCAAAAAGATGATGATAAACAGCTTCACCAGTTCCGATGGCTGGAAACCGAAGGTACCGATTCCGATCCAGCGCGTTGCGCCCTTAACCTCACGCCCGATACCGGGGATCAATACCAGGATCAACAGCACAAAGGCGGCGATCAGCATGTGCGGCGCGTAACGCCTTAGGTTCCAATAGTCATAGTTCATAACCACAAACAACAGCGTTAAACCGAACAGGGCCCATAGCAACTGCCGCTTGAAGAAATAGAAGCTGTCGCTGTACCGTACCAGCGTGCTGTATTCACTCGCTGACAGAATCATGACCAGGCCGATACTCAATAGCATCAGCACCGAAATGAACAACACGAAATCCGGAGCCTGTCGCTTAACCCGCATCAGCCGGCCTCCTTGCTAGAGAAAGCACGGTGCGGCGAAACAGATCACCGCGCTCCTCGTAACTGCGAAACATATCCCAACTGGCACAGGCCGGAGAGAGGAGAACAACCTCTCCAGGTTGCGCCGCCCCGTGAGCCAAGCGTACCGCCGACTGCAGGTCGGATGCTTGTAGGATGTCTGTGAATCCGGCTTTTTGGGCGGCATCAGCTATTTGTCCGGCACTCTCGCCTAGAACCACCAGCACCCGGACTTTTTCTTTGATCAGACGGCCGAAACCGTCGAAGTCGTTTCCCTTGTTCCGCCCCCCAGCGATCAACACGATCGGGTCTTCATAGGCCTCTAAAGCCTTTGTCGAGGCGTCCGGATTAGTACCCTTGGAATCGTTTACGTAACGGACTCCCCCGACCTCAGCTACGAATTCCAGCCGGTGGAGTACTCCCGGAAACAGGGCCAGGGTCTGAGCAATGCTTTCCCGGGGCACTCCCATGACCCAGGCCGCGGCTGCCGCGGCCAAAGAGTTTTCCAGGTTATGGTCTCCAGGGAGGCTCACAGCAGCCCTATCCATTATATCCCATGAGGTTTCACTGTCTTGGATCACAATCCTGCCCTTACGGACGAAGACACCTCGGTCTAGACTATGTTTCCGGCTGAAGAATATGACTCGTCCTCGGCTCTGACCGGCTAGGGACGCGGTATAGGGATCATCGAAATTCAGAATCGTCCAGTCTTCGGGCGTCTGATTAGCAAAGACAGCCGCCTTAACCCGGGCGTAGTTTTCCAAAGTTCCATGCCGGTCCAGATGGTCCGGTGTAATGTTTAAGATCACAGCCACCTTTGGGTGAAACGTGGTTGCCGTCTCCAACTGAAAGCTCGAGACCTCGGCTACGATAATGCCGTTCGCTCCGAATCCTTCGACCTCACTAGTCAGAGGAATGCCAATATTGCCCGCAACCAAAGTCTTCAGGCCGGCATCTCGGAAGATCTGCCCGCAAAGAGCAGTGGTGGTGGTTTTTCCGTTGGTACCGGTGATCGCTACTACCGGGCTGTGCGCGTACTGTGTGGCCAGTTCAAACTCCCCGGTAACCGGAATTCCGGCCTTTCTGGCACCGGCCAGAGGTGCGATAGCGGGCGGCACTCCCGGACTGGTAACTACGAAATCCCACCCGTCTGTAACGTCCGGATAGGTACCCAGTGCGAGGTGCAGTCCCTGGAGTGAATCGTCACGAACGAGATGAAGCTCTTTAGCATCTTTGGAGTCCGTCAGAGTGACCTCGGCCCCTCTAGCCAGGAGAAATCGCGCTGCGGACAGCCCGCTCTTGCCGGCACCGACCACGAGAACCCGTTTTCCCGCCAGTTCCACTGCTCTTACACCTCCTCTGGGATAGAAATGGGGACAGGCAACTGTTTTGTAGACAGCTTTACACTAGTCCGCGGTTTTTGAAAACCAAAAGGCGGTCTACCTTGAAAACACCAACACCTGGAAGGTGCAGGGCGCGCTGAGGGTATTGCCGGAACAAACGATAGGGAGTATAGATCAAAAATGCGCAGTGAGCAGCGGATCAGCGTCGACCGCCTGTTTGAGTGAGCGTAGCGAGCGAGTTCGGCGACGC
>JAHRFU010000132.1 GCA_019084485.1 Desulforudis sp.
GCTTCATTAGCGGCCGGTCGCGGTGACCGATCACTCCCGTCTTTCATAGTATAGGGTGGGGGTGAGGTACTTGATGAAAGCAACCGACCTGAGTGCCCGCGACATCATCAATCTCTCCAATGGTCAGCGGCTGGGATCCGTAAAGGACATCCACTTCGACGAAAAGGGACAGATTAAAGCGCTCGTACTTGAGGGGCGGAAGAAGAGGCTCGGCGTGTGGGGTGGCGGGCGCGATATCGTGGTGCTCTGGAATAATGTGCGTACTCTCGGCGCCGATGTGGTGTTGGTGGAAGTTAACCCTGAGGACCTGGGTCTCTACTAAAATCCGCGCATAGCCCTGCTATTTGCTCTCCCTTCGACACCGTTCACCCTCATTGTCAACCATTTACCGGTTAGGTGGTTGACAAACTGAGAATCACGTTCTAGAATACGACTATCAGAGCGTGAGGAGGGGTTGGGTTTGCAGGGAGTGTTGGGTCTGCGCGGCTACGGTAGCGGTACGATTCAGTGGTGTGAGGATCTGCCTCTGAAACAAAAACTGGCATTGGCCATCGGGTTTGCGTTGATCATTGGAATAGCCGCTCAGGTGCGTATCCTGGTGCCCTGGTCACCGGTGCCGATTACCGGACAAACCTTTGCGGTATTGCTGGCCGGAGTCCTTCTGGGACGCAACTGGGGAGCCTTCAGCGTGGGGTTCTATGGCGGTGCCGGAGCGCTTGGACTACCGTGGTTTCAGGGTTTAGCCGGTGGGCTGGCCTATGTTGCCGGGCCGACCGGGGGTTACATCCTGGGCTTCGTGATCGCCGCCGCCTTTGTTGGTTACGCTGTGCGAAGCATACCTCTGGCCCGTACTCTTCCTGGAATTCTGGCAGTGTTGCTGTTCGCGAATTTTGTAATCATCCACGGGATCGGTCTGCTGCACCTGAGTAACCTGACCGGAATCACCGCACTTTCGGAACTGCTATGGTTGGGAACAATTCCCTTCATCCTTGGTGATTTGACTAAGATCGCTCTGGTTGCTACCGCAGCTGTGGTACTGCTGCCCCGAGAACTGCCGAAACCGTAGTCATCAGGTCTTAGGGGGCTAAACCAAGCGCACTTAATGGATACTAATCCCCGGAACACTGTTCCGGGGATTACTTGTATGTCCGGCATCAGTGCCTCTTTGGCGTGGGTTGTTAAACTGCGAAGAGAACTGGAGTAATTGCATGATTAAGATAGCTTTGCTAAAATGGTGGAGTAACTTGGAGAAATAACCAGGATTGGAGCGGTGGAGTTGGCCAAACACCTGTTTACCTCAGAGTCTGTTACCGAGGGTCATCCGGATAAGGTGGCCGATCAGATATCCGATGCGATACTCGATGAAATTATTGGTAAGGATCCCATGGCGCGAGTGGCCTGCGAGACGCTGGTCACTACCGGCCTCGTGCTGATCGCGGGCGAAATCACCTGTAAGTGTTATGTGGACATCCCTTCCATTGTTCGCAAGACGGTCCGTGATATCGGATATACCAGGGCCAAGTACGGATTCGACTGCGACACCTGCGCCGTGTTGACGGCGATCGACGAACAGTCTCCGGACATCGCCCGTGGTGTGGACCTCGCGCTGGAGGCCAAATCCGCCGAGGAACTGAACGATATATTCAACCAAGTGGGAGCCGGCGACCAAGGGATGATGATCGGTTACGCCACCAACGAAACCGAGGAACTGATGCCGATGCCGATCCTGCTCGCGCACAAGATCGCCCGCCGGTTGGCCGAGGTGCGCAAGAACGGAACGCTCGGTTACCTCCGTCCGGACGGTAAGACCCAGGTCTCAATCGTTTACGACAACGGGCGGCCAGTGAGCCTCCAGACTGTGGTTGTTTCCACCCAGCATCATCCTGAGGTCACCGCGGAGACTTATACCCGGGACGTCATTGACAACGTAATCATCCCGGTGGTCCCACCGCAACTGCTGAACGGCAAGACTCGCTTCCTGATCAACCCGACCGGCCGGTTTGTCCTGGGCGGACCGCAGGCCGACACCGGTCTCACCGGGCGTAAGATCATTGTCGATACCTATGGCGGACTCGCCCGTCACGGCGGCGGTGCCTTTTCCGGTAAGGACCCCACCAAAGTAGACCGTTCGGCGAGTTACGCTGCCCGCTACGTGGCGAAGAACCTCGTGGCCGCTGGTCTCGCGGAACGCTGTGAGGTTCACGTCGCCTACGCCATCGGGGTGGCGCAGCCGGTTTCGCTCCGGGTGGACACTTTCGGCACCGGCAAGATCGACGAGGAACGTCTGGAATCGATGGTACGGGAAGTATTCGACCTGCGCCCGGCGGCAATCATTCACAACCTTAATCTACGCCGTGCGATATACAGACAGACTGCAGCCTATGGGCATTTCGGACGTCACGACCTGGATCTGCCGTGGGAAAAGACCGATCAGGTGGATACTCTGCGCGCCCTGCTTTAAGGGCACGTACGAAAACAGTGATGCTAACGAGAGGGACCCGCACGGGTTCCTTTCACATTTTGATAAGCACTCTTCCCTGGAGGAATCTAGCTGCCCTTGTCGAAATTACCAGGTGAGGTGGCAGATATGCAGGTCAGGACCCTTCTAGGCATTTTCTATACCTGGATCGTGGTTATCAGCGGTACTTGGGTGCTGGCTACCCTGCTTCCCACCGTCAATTTTGACTATGCGGTCGTTCTGGGTGTTTTCATCCTGGTGGTAATGGTTGGGGAGTGGCTGGTCGTATCTCTCCCCCACGGGCAGCTAACCAGCACCTTTTCCGTGACCATCGCCGCCTTCCTGCTATTCGGCGCGGCCGAGGCGGCCTGGGTAACGGCTTTAGGTACTCTCTTCGGGCAGGGCATTGTGAACCGCGGCAACCCCCTGCGGACCACTCTGTTCAACACTGCCCAGTTCGCCGTTGCTGCTTTCGCCGGCTACCAAGCCTACCTGCTGGCCGGCGGACTGGCCGGTCAACCGCTGGTACTGGCGAACATCCTGCCGATCGCGGCCTTTTGTGTAGCCTACTTTTTAGTCAATCATCTCCTCGTATCGCTCTACCTGCAGCCGAAGCAGCGGCATTTTCCGCTAATTGGGCGGCGTTCGGGAATCGAATGGGACGCCTCCACTTACCTGGTTCTTGTCCCACTCGGCGTCCTTACCGTGCTCCTCTACAATGCGGTTGGACTGCTCGGGGCGATTCTGGTCTTGGTTCCGGCTCTGGCCGTTCAGTTCATCCTAGCCCGCTTCGTGAAGCTGGAACTGAACAACCTGGAGCTAACCGCCTTGTACGAGGTGGCCAAACACCTCAGCACCACACTTGACCTGGAACGGCTGCTGGATCTGATCCTGGAGGAGACCCGCCGCTTCCTGGCCTATCATACCGCTATCGTGTACCTGTGGTCCCCAGAACGCGAGCAATATGTTCCGGTGGCGGTCAGCAGCAAGTACGCCGAGGAACTTAAGGACACCGCCTTGGAGAAAGAAGAGGGGATCGTAGCCTGGGCCATTGAGCTCAAAGAACCCGGCCTTGTCTACGATTCCCGCAGCGAACCCCTGCTGGCCAAGGCTCAAGGGTTGCCTCAGTTCCTGCGCTCACTGCTCGTCATCCCGCTGGTGGTGGAAGACCAGGTCAAGGGGATTATGCTGGTCGGTGACCGGCGGCCTTATGCCTACAACGAGCGAAACCTGCACCTCCTGACCATTATCGCCGGGCAGGCGGCCGTAGCTATCAACAACCTCGGCCTCTCCCGCCGCGTTCAGCGCCTGATCGACAACGACCCCTTGACAGGGGTTATGGAGCGGAGTGTGTTTTGGGACGCCCTAAAACACGAATTCGTCCAGGCGCAGAGCTCCGGGCGTTCCCTATCGGTGGTGTTGCTTGACCTGGATCGGTTCAGAGCAGTCAACCAGGAATACGGTTTCGGGTCCGGCGACGGAATTCTGGTACAGATTGCCGAACTTCTGAAGTCCCGCATCCGGGACAAGGGGTACCTGGCGCGTTATGACGGTCAGATTTTTGCCCTGTTGATACCGGACACCGGCCAGGTCCGTGCTGCCGAAATCGGGGAGCGGTTATGCCGCGCCGTAGAGAACTGTCCGTTCCGGATTGAGGGCTCACGCTACCGCGTGAACGTCGGCATAAACGTGGGTGTCGCCACATATCCTGTTGATGCGGATAACGTGGATGATCTGTTACTGCAAGCGGAGCAGAGCCTCCGTGAATTCCAAACCGTCAATGTTCGGGAGATGGCTCGCCCAAGCTAAATCAGTAGTTCTCATAAGCACGATAACCACGGAGAGGGCTTAGAAGCAAGCAGCCTATTAGTCTTTCCCCTAAAGGAGGCGAAGAAGGTGCGTGACCTGGTCCGGGGGTTGCTTGACCTGATCTATCCGCCTCCCATCGGCTGCCCCCTCTGCGGTTCAGGCCGCGAACGGGACTTGTGCCGGGGTTGCTTAGATATGATGGCTCCACTGATGGGCCTGCCGCACTGTTCGGTTTGCGGGCGTTTCGCGATTAGCGTCGCTGAGCAGAACCCCTGTCATACCTGTCGCACTACCGCTTTGCCTTTCCTGCTGAACCGTTCGGTTGCCCCCCACGAGGGTATCTTCAGGGACCTGATCCATGCTCTGAAATATGGCCGGCGGATCTCTCTTGCCGAGCCACTCGGTCGGAAGATGGCCTGCGTGGCCCAATCTGAAGCCGCCTACCAGAAGGCGGAGGTCATCGTGCCGATTCCGCTTGCACCCGACCGTCTACGGGAGAGACGTTTCAACCAGTCACTGCTCCTGGCCCAGGCGGCTGGTCGCATCCTGGGGCTCCGGGTCAGCGAGGCCCTGGAACGCCAAGGCCAGACGCCCCATCAGACCGGCATGGACGCCGTACACAGGCGTGCTAACGTAAAGGGGGTCTTTATGGTCTCACGAACCAGAACCATTCATGGCAAAACCGTGATTCTCGTGGACGATGTTTTTACCACTGGCAGCACAATTGCCGAAGCTTCCAGGGTGCTTCTTTCCGGAGGGGCTGCGCAGGTGCTAAGTCTTACTTTTACTACAGGAACGCGCTGATGTCGACAAAAAGAGTTACCCCATTTTCCCCTATCCACAATTGAAAGCGTTGAGAACGCTGTTATGCACAGCTTTATCCACATTATCCACAGCTTTTGGGCTTGGTTGCTCCATTCAACAAATCCAATTTTCGACATTCCTGTTTTCTCCTGGCACCTGCAGGATTTTTCTTGTCCCACGGGAATAATATTAGGTAACTCGGGCGAAAGGAGTTGATCAGATGAGGGTTAACGTACGAGGCAAGAACATCCAGGTCACCGATGCCCTACGCGATCACGTGGAGAAGAAACTAGGGAAACTCGAGCGCTTTTTCAACAACTTTGGGGATGCTCAGGCCACGCTCACCGTCGAGAAAGATGTACATCGAGTGGAAGTGACAATTCCGCTTAACGGGATGATTCTCCGCGGCGAGGAAGAAACCCCCGACATGTACGCGTCTGTTGATATGGTGGTAGATAAGCTCGAGAAACAGTTGGAGCGGTTTAAAGGTAAGCTGATCCGCCGGGGCACCAAACTTAACATCACCGAAGACCTTGGGGACTTACCCCCGGAAGAGCCCTTCAGAATTGTCCGCATGAAGCGCTTCACAATGAAGCCGATGCCAGCGGAAGAGGCGGTAATGCAGATGAATCTCCTCGGTCACAGCTTTTTTGTGTTCACCAATGCCGAGACCGAAGAGGTCAATGTCGTGTACAGACGTAAGGACGGCAACTACGGATTGATCGAACCCGAAGCCTAAATAGGAGGGAAGCTTCCTGCAAGATAGTGTTTCAAACAGAGGGAGTCGTGGCGCGACTCCCTCTGTTTGCCCTCGGGGTTACCAATTACCACTATTTACCTGTGCGCCTGGTTGCAAGTTATTCGCTGAAATGTTAAAATGAGAAGATGCTAAACTCCAGGAACCGCAAGGGTTCCTGTGTTCAATAGAGGGGGAATTTGGTCAGATGCTGGGGTTTCTGAAAAACATTTTAGATGATAATGCCCGCGAAATTAAGAAGCTACAGCGGGTGATTACCGAGACGAATAACCTGGAGAGCAAAATCCAGGGCCTTTCCGATGCTGAACTACAGGGAATGACGCCTCGGTTGAAAGAGCGTCTGGCCGTCGGTGATACTTTGGACGACATTCTTCCTGAGGCCTTCGCCGTGGTGCGCGAGGCGTCCCGCCGGGTGCTCGGAATGCGTCACTTTGATGTCCAGTTGCTCGGAGGCACGGCCCTGCATCAGGGTAAGATCGCCGAGATGAAAACCGGTGAGGGCAAGACCCTGGTGGCCACCCTGCCGGCCTACCTGAACGCGCTCACCGGCCGGGGGGTACACATCGTTACCGTCAACGACTACCTGGCGCGGCGTGACAGCGAATGGATGGGACAGATCTACCGCTTCCTGGGCCTTTCGGTGGGCCTGATCGTGCACGGCTTAACTCACGACCAGCGCATCGCGGCTTACGGATCGGACATTACCTACGGGACGAACAACGAGTTCGGGTTCGATTACCTGCGTGACAATATGGCTGTCAATCCGAAGGAGGTCGTGCAGCGTGATCTGCACTACTGCATCGTGGACGAGGTGGACAGCATCCTGATTGACGAGGCTAGAACACCGCTGATCATCTCCGGCCAGGCCAACAAGCCGACGGACCTGTACTACACCATGGCTCGGTTGATTCCCAGGCTGAAAAGGGAAGACCACTACAGCATCGATGAAAAGGCACGCACCGTGTCCCTGACCGAGGACGGTGAGGCTAAGGTCGAAGAGCTACTCAAGATCGACAACCTGGCTGATGACAAGAACATCGAATTCCGGCACTACATCAACCAGGCCCTGCGTGCGCACGCTCTGATGAAACGGGACCGGGACTACGTGGTGAAGGACGGCAAGGTCATTATCGTGGACGAGTTCACCGGTCGGCTGATGTTCGGCCGACGCTACTCGGACGGCCTACACCAGTCGATCGAGGCTAAGGAAGGCGTTGAGATCGAACGTGAGTCTCAGACGCTGGCCACGATCACTTTCCAGAACTACTTCCGGATGTTCGAGAAGCTGGCCGGAATGACCGGTACGGCGGACACGGAGGCCGAGGAATTCAAGAAGATCTACAAGCTGGATGTGGTCGTGATCCCCACCCATCGTCCAATGGTCCGGCAGGATATGGCCGATGTCATTTTTAAGAACGAACCGGCCAAGTTTACGGCCGTGATTGAGGAAATTGCCGCCCGGCACGCCACTGGCCAGCCGGTGCTGGTCGGTACCATATCCATCGAAAAGTCCGAGGTCCTAAGCAAGATGCTCAAGCGGCGGGGCGTTCCCCATCAGGTCCTAAACGCCAAGTTCCACGAGCAGGAGGCCCAGATTGTGGCTCAGGCCGGGCGCTTGGGGGCAGTGACCATTGCCACCAACATGGCCGGTCGCGGTACCGACATTATCCTGGGGGGAAACCCCGCGTACATGGCCAAGGAAAAGATGCGGGAACAGGGGTTCACGGAGGAGATTCTAGCCGAGGTGGATGAGTGGGGTCCGGCCAGCGATGAGGTAGTCGAGGCCCGGCGGATCTACCGTGAATCGCTTGAGGAGTTCAAACAACTCACCAATGCCGATCATGATCAGGTGGTCGCCTTGGGGGGACTGTACATCGTGGGTACTGAGCGTCACGAGAGCCGCCGCATTGATAACCAGCTGCGGGGCCGTTGCGGACGTCAGGGCGACCCGGGGGCGGCACAGTTCTACGTAGCCCTGGACGATGACCTGCTGCGCCTGTTCGGTGGCGAAAACATCGCCGGAATAATGAACAGGCTGAAGATGGAAGATGATGTACCGCTGGAGCATCCGTTGATCTCCCGTTCGCTGGAAAGTGCGCAGAGACGGGTGGAAAACCGCAACTTCAGCATCCGCAAGCATGTGCTGGAATACGACGACGTGATCAACCAGCAGCGTGAACTGATCTACCGCCAGCGCCGCCAGGTGCTACTCGGGGAAGAGCTACACCCGGTAATTAAAGAAATGATGGGGCAGGTCGTGGAGAACGGGGTCGGTGCCTTCGCTCCTGACGGGGTCTACCCCGAGGAATATAACCTGGCCGGACTGATCGACTACTTTATGCAGTCCTTCCTGCCGGCCGGTGCCGTCAATCCGGAAGATATCGAGGGGATGGATCGGAAAGAGCTCCAGGAGTTTTTCGGCGACAAGATGGATGAGGCCTACGCGGCGCGCGAGGTTGAGCTCGGCGAGGAAAACCTGCGCCAGATTGAGCGCATCGTAATGCTGAAGATCGTGGATGATAAGTGGATGGATCACCTGGACGCGATGGATCAGCTCCGGGAGGGCATCGGTCTGCGCGCCTACGGTCAAAAGGATCCGCTCATTGAGTATAAGTTCGAGAGCTACGAGATGTTCCAGAATATGATCGCTTCGATCCAGGAGGACGTGGTTCGTTACCTGTTCCGGGTGCGGATGGCCGTTGAGCCGGAGCGCCGCCAGACTACGGAGAACCTGGTGCAGGAAGGTCCCCGCCGCCCGGTGCGCCGGGAAGTGAAGGTCGGTCGAAACGATCCTTGTCCGTGCGGAAGCGGGAAGAAACACAAGAAATGCTGCGGCCGGGAAAAATCCGGCACCGCCTAAGTTAGTAACGCAAATAGGGACAGTCCCCCATTCCTGTCCAACGATCGGCAGTACCAATGATGAAAATTGTTGTGTGGTGCAGTGCGCTTTCCTGAGGGATTGCCTCCACAAACACGTACGTGACAGAGGAATCTGCTCAATCGTCGCGGGCGTCGCCGAACTCGCTCGCTCCGCTCCCTCAGACAGGCGGTCGACGCTGATCCGCGGCTCACTGCGCATTTTTGATCTAGACGCCCTATCGTTTGTTCCGGCAATACCCTCAGCGCGCCCTGCACCTTCAAGGTGTTGGTATTTTCGAGGTAGACTGTCCTCATTTTATATTTCCTTACCAGAAAGGGGTTATCTTAGCTATGTATGTTGAACTCCGCAAACTTCAGGAAGAATTATCCCGTCGGCTCGCCGACCTCGAACACTCTCTTTGACCTTGCCGGTAAGGAGCAGGAAATAGCGATCCTGGAAAAACAAATGGAGTCACCGACTCTGTGGGACGATCAGGAACACGCCCAAAAGGTGACGCAGCGGTTGGCGATGCTGCGCGGCCGTGTGGAGTCCTTTCAGAGGATGAGCCAGTGTTTTGAAGACGCCGCCGTGCTGTTGGGCCTGGGTGAAGACGAGGATGATCACGAAACCGCTCTCGAGGTTCAGACCGAACTGCGTGCGATAGAAAACTGGGTTGCGGAATTGGAATTGGAGCTTCTCCTGTCTGGGCCGTACGACGACCGGAATGCCATCCTGGCCATGCACGCGGGGGCCGGCGGGCTGGAAGCGCAGGACTGGGTGGAGATGCTTTTCCGAATGTTCACCCGGTGGGCGGAGAGGCGCGGCTTCAGATATGAAACGCTCGACCTGTTGGCCGGGGACGAAGCCGGCATCAAAAGCGTTACCTTTCAGGTTTCCGGTCCGATGGCCTACGGATACCTACGCTCCGAGAAAGGCGTGCATCGCCTGGTGCGCATTTCGCCCTTCGATACAGGCGGGCGGCGGCATACATCCTTCGCCTCGGTGGACGTAATGCCGGTTGTGGATGAGGATGCCGAGGTTGAGATTAACCCTGATGACCTTCGGATTGATACCTTCCGTTCGGGTGGTGCCGGAGGGCAGCACGTAAACAAGACGGATTCGGCGGTTCGGATTACGCACCTGCCGAGCTCGACCGTGGTATCCTGTCAGAACGAGCGCTCCCAGTTGTCCAACCGCAATGCGGCGATGAAGATGCTCAAAGCGAAGCTCTTGGCGGCGGAAATCAAGAGGCGTGAGGAAGAACTGGCTGTAGTGCGTGGTTCCCAGATGGATATCGCCTGGGGCAGTCAGATCCGGTCATATGTCTTTCAGCCTTACACCATGGTTAAGGATCACCGCACCAAATACGAAAAAGGCAATGTAAGCGCAGTGATGGACGGGGAGATCGACGAGTTTATCCAGGCCTACCTAATCTGGCAAGCCCGGGGTCATCAAAAGGAAAATTAAGGAATTCAACCGAAACCCCTGCCGGGTTCTTCCATTTTCCTTGTCGTTTTGCAGGATTTACCGTCGAAAAAAAGAATAGTTGATTGGGCGGGCTTAATACGCCTGTCGTTTCTGTGTTTCCTGCTGGTATGGAACGGGTGTACCGGGCATCATAAATCAATAACCGGAGACATCGAGGATTCATACCGGCGACATTCTATTACCGGAGGGCGACCAATATGATCAGCATTGACCCGTCAGAGGTCAGGGTACGGGCAAACCGGATCCGCTGTCACATTGTGAACATGATTTGTGCAGCTGGATCGGGACATCCCGGCGGCTCACTCTCGGCGGCCGACATCGTGGGGGCTTTATATTTCGGCGGGATGCGCATTGATCCCGCACGGCCGGATTGGCCGGATCGCGACCGGTTCGTGCTGTCCAAGGGGCACGCTGCACCCGTTCTCTACGCAGCCCTGGCCGAACGCGGCTACTTCCCGGTGGAAGACTTGGTGAGCCTGCGCAAGCTGGGCAGTCCCCTGCAGGGGCACCCGGACATGAACAAGCTCAAAGGCGTGGAAATGTCTACGGGTTCGCTCGGTCAGGGCCTTTCCGTGGCTAACGGGATGGCCATGGCCGCAAAGATTGACGGCAAGGACTTTCGGGTGTTTGTCCTGCTCGGTGACGGTGAGCTTCAGGAGGGTCAGGTTTGGGAAGCGGCAATGGCTGCCGCACACTACGGGCTGGACAATGTAACCGCCTTTGTGGACTTTAACGGTCTGCAGATCGACGGTCCGGTCACCGAGGTGATGTCTCCCCTGCCGATAGCGGACAAGTGGCTGGCTTTCGGCTGGCACGTAATCGAGATTGACGGACACGACATCGAACAGGTGTTTCGGGCTATCGAGGAATCAAGGACGGTCGAGGGTCGGCCCACCGCAGTGATTGCCAATACAATCAAGGGCAAGGGGGTCTCCTTTATGGAATCGGTCGTCGACTGGCACGGCGTGGCCCCCAAGGAAGAACAGCGGAATCAGGCGCTTGCCGAACTGACGGAACGGAGGCCGGACCGATGAAGAAAATTGCCACCAGGGAAGCATACGGGCAGGCGCTGGTAGCGCTCGGACAGGAAAACGGTGACGTTGTGGTCCTGGATGCGGATCTGTCCAAGTCCACTAAGACGATTGAGTTTAAAAAGGTCTTTCCGGAACGCTTTTTTGATATGGGAATTGCCGAAGCGAATATGGTCGGGACTGCGGCCGGGCTAGCTGCGGCGGGTAAGACGCCTTTTTGCAGCACATTCGCTGTTTTTGCGACCGGGCGGACCTATGACCAGATCCGCCAGAGTGTGGCTTATCCACAGCTGAATGTGAAGATTGCTGCTACTCATGCCGGTCTTACGGTGGGTGAAGACGGAGCTTCCCACCAGTCTGTGGAAGACATTGCTTTAATGCGGGTGCTGCCGGGAATGACTGTGTTCGTCCCTGCTGATGCCGTGGAGGTTCACGGAGCGGTAGCCGCTGCCGCCCGTATTGACGGGCCGGTCTACATCCGCCTGGGCCGGTTTCCGGTACCGGTTCTACACGGTGATGATTTTGAATTCGTGCCCGGCCGGGCTGTGGAACTGCGCCAGGGAAGCGATGTGACGATTATCGCTTGTGGCATAATGGTCGCTGAGGCCTTACAGGCGGCCGAAGACTTGTCTGCGGAAGGGATAAACGCTACAGTACTGAACATCCATACCGTAAAACCCCTGGATGAAGCAGCGATCACCCGTGCCGCCAGACAGACCGGGGCTGTAGTCACGGCCGAGGAACACAGCATCATTGGCGGGTTGGGCAGTGCCGTGGCGGAGGTCTTGGTCGAGAATTGCCCGGTGCCTATGGTGCGGGTCGGGGTTCGGGATACCTTTGGTGAGTCCGGCAAACCCGGCGAGCTGTTGGTGAAATACGGTCTCACGGCCGCGGACATCGCGAGTGCCGTACGAGCGGTCTTGAAGCGCAAATAGTGTAGCATTAGGGGTCGCTGCAATTCAGACGGCCTGATCGCATAAATTCATTAGCAGACTAGTTAACTTATTTCCCACCTATCCTCTATTCCATCATGTTTTCCCTTTTTTAGAGGATTCGTATTGGTTGTGTCGAAGATGCTCAGGAATAAAAGACGGCCCGGTCGAGGAGTGCAATTAGTGATTCAGTTCTACAATGTAACCAAGTTGTACCCTAACGGGGCGAAAGCCATAAATGACCTATCCCTGCGTATCAAACAGGGGGATTTTGCCTTTTTAGTGGGACCAAGCGGCGCCGGCAAATCGACCATCGCGAAGCTGATTTTCCGTGAGGAGAAGCCCACTGCCGGCCAGATTTTCTTCAACGGACGTAATGCGTTGCGTTTCAGGGGGCGTGAGGTGGTAGCCATGCGGCGGAAGATTGGTATGGTTTTTCAGGACTTCCGCCTGCTCTCCCAGAAAACCGCTTACGAGAACGTGGCCTTTGCCCTGGAAGTCACCGGGGTCTCCCGCTGGGAAGTTCGCAAGCGAGTACCCGAGGTACTAAGGCAGGTCGGGCTGGAAGATAAGATGGACCGTTTTCCCGCGCAGCTCTCGGGCGGCGAGCAACAAAGGGTCTGTGTGGCCCGGGCGATTGTGAAGAATCCGGTGTTAATTCTGGCTGATGAGCCGACCGGAAATCTCGACCCGGAAACGTCACGGGAACTGATGGAACTCTTTTTGGAGATCAACCAGTCAGGGACGACCATCGTGATCGCCACCCACGCCTGGGATATCGTAAATGAGCTGAAAAAGCGGGTCATCGCACTGGAGAGCGGGCGCATAGTGCGTGATGAGGAGCAAGGGAGCTACGGTTATGGGGTTTCTTAACTCTCTCCGGTACTGCCTGCGGCAGACACTGTTGTCCATCGTCCGTAATTTCTGGCTGGCGACCGCTTCGGCAGCGATGATCACCGTCTCCCTGCTGATACTGGGCAGTTTCGGTCTAATCGCCTTAAATGCCGGTCAGTTTTTGCAACAGGTCGAATCGGAAATAGAGATTAACGTCTTTTTGCAGGACGTAGCTCCGGTAAACGATTTGGGCCGGGAAATCCGGGCTTTAACGGGTGTGGAGCGTGTCACCTATGTGTCCAAGGAGCAGGCCTTGGAAGAGATGCGTGAATCGTTAGGTGAACGGCGAGATATCCTGACCGGCCTGGAAAACGACAACCCGCTGCCGGCGAGCTACCGGGTGCGCACCTCAAATGCCGAAGTGGTGCCCGCTGTGGCCCGGGCTATCGAGAAAATGCACGGTGTGGACAAGGTCCGTTATGGTCAGGGTTACGTGGAGAAACTGATCCTGATTACGCGCTGGGTGAATGTGGCCGCCCTTTTTGCGGCGGGATTACTGGCCCTGGCAGCCATCTTCCTGATTATGACCACCATTAGGATGTCGGTAATGGCCCGGCGGGACGAAGTCGAGATTATGAAATACATGGGTGCCAGCAACTGGTTCGTCCGCTTCCCCTTTCTGCTGGAAGGGATGGCAGTCGGGTATCTCGGATCCAAGGTTGCGGTGCTGATCCTTGGTTTTGGGTATTATTATTTGCTGCTGCAGGTCGATCAGGTTTCCCTTTTCTTTGTCCAGTTGGTGACCGACCAGCAGACTCTGGGGATGCTGTTCGGGGCCCTTTTCGCGCTTGGTGTGCTGATCGGCGGACTGGCCGGCAGTATCTCGATCCGGAAGTTCCTCCGGGTCTAGTATGGATCACAGTTTCGGGGTATCTCACCTGGGGAGGAATCCATGATGATGCGACGGTCTATGCTTAAGATGTCCCTGGTTATCTCGCTGATCCTGCTTTTGGTAGGGGGAGCGATCTCCGTGGCTTGGGGAACACCCCTGGAGGATCAGTTAAATAAAACCCGCCAGGAGTTGGACGGGACCAAAAAGGCTGTGGATTCCACCAAAGGCCAGGTGCGTAACTATTCCACAGAAGTGGCCAAGCTCGACAGGGAGATTGTGCTTAAGGAAAAGACCATTGGTGAGCTTGACCGGGCGCTCCGGGAGGCTCAGACGCGGCTGGAACACACCGAGGCCGAACTGGTAGATACCGAACATCGCTTGGCCGAGAACGACCAGCTGTTTAAACAGCGCATCCGCAGCATCTACGAGAACGGGCAGGTTGGCTATCTGGAACTGCTTTTGGGTTCGGGCAGCTTTAATGATTTCGTTAACCGGATCGAGTTTTTGAAGAATATCCTGGATCGGGACACTCAGATTATCGAGCGCATTTTGGCTGAGCGGGACCGTATCACGGAGGTAAAGCAGTCTATCGAGGAACGTCGGGCACAGATCGATTCAATGAGAACGGAACAGGAGTACAACTATCGTTCTCTTTCCGTACAACAGCGTGAAAAAGGGGCGATGCTGAGCCGAGCCCGTGAGGATCTGACTGATTTGCAGAAGGAATTGGACCAGTTGGAGGCCAAGGAACAGGAGATCCTGCGCCAGATTGCGATGCAGCGGGCGGGTGACGGGCAGGTCTTCAGCGGGAAAATGGCCTGGCCTGTACCTAACTATTCCCGGGTCTCTTCGGACTACGGGATGCGGCTGCACCCCATCCTACGGGTAAATCGGGTACACGACGGTATCGACATTCCGGCACCGAACGGCACCCCGGTAGTGGCCGCCCAGTCGGGTGAGGTTATCTATGTTGGTACCCTTCAGGGGTATGGTAACGTGGTGATGCTGGACCACGGTGCCGGCGTGACCACCCTGTACGCGCACCTCTCTTCTACGTTGGTCAAAGAGAAGCAAAGCGTGGTGAAGGGCCAGAATATCGCTCGCGTAGGCAGTACCGGCTGGTCTACCGGACCGCACTTGCATTTCACCGTCCGGGTCAACGGTAACCACGTCAGTCCTTGGGGTTATCTACGGTAGCCTCGGGCTAAAGCGGGATTATGCGAGCAGGCCGCCGGTAGGCGGCCTTTGTGCTGTGCGCCGCACACGCCCTTTGAACGAAGTGAAGTTGTAATTTCAAAATGCCTATTATAGTATAATAGCGTATGTCTTAGGGTGTTCAACCGATCAAGTACAAAGGAAAGCGGTGCTGTTGTTTGCGGGGAGAAAACCGGACAAGTTGGGTTTTGAAGGGTCTCGGCGTTCTACTGATCGCCCTTTTTCTTTTATTCGCCGTTATGGCGCTAACCAACTACAAGAATGTCGGCAACCTGGTCTCGGTGGTACGGCTAGTCCAGGCTGAGTACCTGGAGCAGGTCGATGCCGGAATCCTGATTGAGGGTGCGATTAAGGGAATGGTTGAGGCTCTCGACGATCCCTACTCGTCCTACCTTGACCCGGAAATCCTGCAACGCTTTCACGAACAGATTGAGATGTCCTTTGGCGGCCTGGGCATTGTGGTCGGGTACCAGGGCGAAAACCTGATAGTTCGCAAAGTATTTGAGGACAGTCCGGCCGAGCAATCCGGTATCTTAGCGGGGGACATCATCCTGGAGGTTGACGGTACGTCAACGATCGGAATGGATCTCGAGATCGCAGTCGGCTTGATGCGGGGCGAGGTGGGCACCAAGGTGGAACTCGTCCTTAGGCGCGAAGGGGAACCGGTAAGAACTATCGTCACCCGTGCCACCATCCACACCCCCACCGTGGACGCGGAGATGCTGGATGACGGGATTGGTTACCTGACGATTTACATGTTTGCCTACAATACCGGAAGTGAAACCACCTACGCGATCAATTCGCTGGAGGAACAGGGGATGATCTCTCTGATCCTGGATCTCCGCGGCAATCCGGGTGGGGAACTGAATGCAGCGATTACGGTAGCCGATCTGTTCGTGGAGAACGGTCCGATTGTGCATATCGACCACCGGGCCGGTACTGACAAGACGCATTATGCCAACGGTCACGCCATCAACGTGCCCCTTGTGGTTTTGGTTGACGAGAACAGCGCCAGCGCCGCAGAGATTGTGGCCGGGGCGGTTAAGGACACCGGCGCGGGTAAGCTGGTTGGTATGAAGACCTACGGCAAAGGAGTAGTTCAGGCTGTTTTTCCGCTCGCTGACGAATCGGGTCTGAAACTGACCACCGCCCGTTATCTGACGCCGGACCGGCACGACCTGAACCGCAAGGGTGTGGCCCCGGACGTGGTTGTGGAACTGGATCCTGGGACCGAAACCGATGTTCAATTGGAGACTGCGATCTCGCTCCTAAAGGCGGGTAATATGTAATGGAATTCTTCCCTTTCGGCTGGGCATTTTCAGTCGTACTGGGTAAAATCTTTGAGGTCTTTGTTAATCCGATATTCTGGCTGGTTGTGGTCCTGGTCGGGTTGCAGTACCGGCGCATCGCGGCGATGCGCAATGCTTTCCTGGGTCCGGGCGCCTCGTCCGTAGTTGGAGAAACCTTGCAAGCCGTAGGGTTCGGCTTATTGGGGGGGGTTATCGGCAGCTACCTGATCGTGTTTACGGGGTTGACCTTCCCCGGGTCGGTGAATGCGATCATTTACATCCTCCTTACCGCTGTCCTCCTGATGATGATCAACCCCCGGTTCCTGTGCTTTGCCTATGCCGGAGGTCTTTTGGCCATACTGCACCTGCTTACCGGTTTTCCGGAAATCAGTGTCCCCCAGCTGATGGCGCTCGTTGCGATCCTGCATTTGGTAGAAAGCGTCCTGATTGTGGCCAGCGGGCATCTGAACGCTTCCCCGGCCTATATCCGCCTCCCCCGCGGCCAGGTCGTCGGTGGCTACGTTCTTCAGAAGTTCTGGCCCCTCCCCTTGGTGCTCCTCGCCGTGCTACCCGGATTGCATTTCGCCCCGGGTGCGATGGAAATGCCGGAGTGGTGGCCTCTGATCAAACCCGAACTCGGTATTGACCCGGCCCTGATGCTATTTGTGATGCTACCGGTAGTGGCCGGTCTCGGTTACGGCGACATGGCGACCAGCCGTACGCCGCGCGAGAAGACCCGAACCAGCGCGATTAACCTGGCCGGGTACAGCCTGGTCCTTTATCTGCTCGCCTACCTCGCCGCTTCCCAGCCGCTGTATGCCTGGGCGGCGGCCCTGTTTGCACCATTCGGTCACGAGTTGATTGTCTTCCTCAGCCGAAATGCGGAACTGAAAGGCAAACCGCTCTACGTACCCCGTTCGGACGGCCTCCTGATCCTAGCCGTACGCGAGAAGTCACCGGCCTGGTCGGTGGGCTTACGCACTGGTGACCTGATCTTTGAGGTTAACGGGCTCCCGATTCGTGTTAAGGGGGATCTCTACGCAGTGCTTGCCCGGGAGGGAATCCAGGAAATCGGCTTCGTCACAGACAACCACTACCGACGCGAGTTGGTCGCCGTGCCGGCGGGCGGTACCTTCGGGGTCATTCCTGTTCCGGAGGGCGACGAGGTGAACTACCTGGAGATGAAGCCCGGCTTAATAACCCGCTGGTTCCGCAGGGCGGTTGACAAGAAAACCGCGCGGTAAATATAATCCTGACTTTGACAGCAAAAGAGGAGAAAAAGAGGCCGCAACCCTTGCAAATAAAGGGGTTGCGGCCTTCATATGGTTTCAGAAATATGTAGGGGAATACCTCATTTTTTGCTGTTGGCTAA
>JAHRFU010000031.1 GCA_019084485.1 Desulforudis sp.
GTGCCCTTCGGGGAATCCAGAGACAGGTGCTGCATGGCTGTCGTCAGCTCGTGCCGTGAGGTGTTGGGTTAAGTCCCGCAACGAGCGCAACCCCTATTCTCAGTTGCCAGCACATAATGGTGGGCACTCTGTGGAGACTGCAATCCGGACTATGATGGGTTTTTTGAGATTCGCTCCATGTCACCATTTCGCTTCCCGTTGTATACGCCATTGTAGTACGTGTGTAGCCCAGGTCATAACGGGAATGATGATTTGACGTCATCCCCACCTTCCTCCGGTTTGTCACCGGCAGTCTCTCCAGAGTCCCCAACTGAATGATGGTAACTGAAGACAAGGGTTGCGCTCGTTGCGGGACTTAACCCAACATCTCACGACACGAGCTGACGACAACCATGCACCACCTGTATCCGGCATAACTATTTCCCTATCTCTAGGGCTTTGCCCGGTATGTCAAGACCTGGTAAGGTTCTTCGCGTTGCTTCGAATTAAACCACATACTCCACCGCTTGTGCGGGCCCCCGTCAATTCCTTTGAGTTTCACACTTGCGTGCATACTCCCCAGGCGGATTACTTATTGCGTTAACTGCAGCACTGAGTTTCCCCAACACTTAGTAATCATCGTTTACGGCGTGGACTACTAGGGTATCTAATCCTATTTGCTCCCCACGCTTTCGTGCTTCAGCGTCAGTTACAGGCCAGGCAACCGCCTTCGCCACTGGTGTTCCTCCATATATCTACGCATTTTACCGCTACACATGGAATTCCATTGCCCTCTCCTGCACTCTAGCCACCCAGTTTCTAAGGCAATCCGAAGTTGAGCCTCGAACTTTCACCTTAGACTTAAATGGCCGCCTACGCACCCTTTACGCCCAATAATTCCGGATAACGCTTGCCACCTACGTATTACCGCGGCTGCTGGCACGTAGTTAGCCGTGGCTTTCTGGTAAGGTACCGTCACTCGATGATCATTCCCTATCATCGCCGTTCTTCCCTTACAACAGAGCTTTACAACCCGAAGGCCTTCATCACTCACGCGGCGTTGCTCGGTCAGGGTTTCCCCCATTGCCGAAAATTCCCTACTGCTGCCTCCCGTAGGAGTCTGGGCCGTGTCTCAGTCCCAGTGTGGCCGGTCACCCTCTCAGGTCGGCTACGCATCATCGCCTTGGTGGGCCGTTACCCCGCCAACTAGCTAATGCGCCATAAACTCATCCACACGTGTTGTATCCCAACTTTAATAAGAAGAAGATGCCTCCTTCTCACCTATCCGGTATTAGCCATCGTTTCCAACGGTTATCCCAGTCGTATGGGTAGATTGTTTATGTATTACTCACCCGTTCGCCACTAAGAGATAGCAAGCTATCTCTTCGTTCGACTTGCATGTATTAGGCACGCCGCCAGCGTTCATCCTGAGCCAGGATCAAACTCTCCATTTGATCTGCTCATTATTTTTCTTAAACTCTGACGAGTTAAATTTTAAAATTTTTGTCTTGTACTTGATGTTTCCTATTTAGTTTTCAAAGATCAATCGGCTCTCGCACTTTTGTCGGTGCCTTATTATATTAACAAATGAGGCACCATAAGTCAACCAAAATTAACTCCTTTTTAAGCTTTTTTTCATAAGACTTTCATACCTTCCGAAAGCATCAAGGTTTCTTCTTGAAATCCCTCAAATACTCTAGAAATAACTCCTCAACGACTTCTTGATCAAATGGAACCACCTCATTTTCAATCATGTTCAACAACTGATCCAATGACTGACGAACGATATCCATGATATCTTGAGAATAATTCATTTGACGGCTATGCAATTCAAATTCATCTTCATCAAGTACATCGACCGCCCGATTCGGATAAACCTTCACATCCAAATCATAATCAATATTCTTGATTGCTTCCCCGTCAAACACACTGGGAGAAGCCAGATTACAATAATAGTAAATACCGGTCTTTCGGATCATCGAAATGATATTGAACCATTTATCCGGATAAAAGAAACAGATCGCCGGCTCGCGGGTGTACCAGCTGCGTCCATCCGCCTCTGTAACCCATGTTTTATGGGTAACTACGACAACGACATCTTCTTGCGAACGCAAAACAAGGCCCTTTGCCCATGTACGATGCAACGTGCCATCGTGCTTATAACTCTGAATATAAACATTAGTTCCGACATTTGGCAACACAGACATCCCTCCTTTGCGCTTTATCATTATATCTTATATGAAATAACTTGAAAACCTTAAATATTCGTTTCATAATAAAAGAAACCTCTTGCGAGGTTTACAATCAAATACGTATGCGCAATCGGGGCAGTACCAGCGTCACAACGATAAGTGCTACGATCATGGTCGGTATCATGTACCACCCGTTATAAGCCAGCGATCCCCACCAAGTAACTTCGTAAAACCAGACTCCGGCAATCGTGTGGGATGCAAACCGAACCAGATTGGTCGCAATGATCCCCCACAAAATCGGCTGCTTACCGATATTGGTCGTTGGAACCAGACAGGCAATACCGTAAATTCCAAAGGCAAGCAAGTAATCCAGAATAAACTGAAACCAATTGAGAAACCACATCGCACCGGTCATCCACTGCAGTAAAACTGACATAAGACCGACAGCGATCCCTTTCTTCCAACCCAAATCATAACTGGCCAACAGCAAGGCAATCACGCCTAAGCCCAAAGTACCGCCTTGCGGCATCTTGAAAATCCCGATCATATTGGAAGCATAATCCAAAACGATAAACATGGCCAAATAGGCCGACATCTTAACCAGATCTCTTGTACTCATAAAAAAACACCTCCGTTTGAGAAGAGGCGTAAGGAAAAAACCGGAACTCCCTACGCTAGCTTTATCTAGATCAGGTGATTAAGGGTTTGTTTGCACATCTCAGCTGACGCTCCCCTGTTCACAAAAATATTATATCACAACCCCTATTGAAACGAAAGAAAGGAACTCTGCCATGTACCAATTTGAAGGAAAACCCGCTGACCGCATCGAAGCCTATCAGCTATTACTTGCCCAAGCTCAGGCACTGCTTGAAGGAGAATCAGATTTTATCGCAAACTGCGCCAATATCAGTGCTTTACTCAACCTGTTTGTGGAAAAGATCAACTGGGTCGGATTTTATTTAAGTAAAAACAACGAACTCGTTTTAGGCCCTTTTCAAGGCAATCCCGCTTGCGTACGCATTCCCTTTGATCGGGGCGTTTGCGGAAAAGCTGCCAGCACAAAGACCGTACAACGCATCGACAATGTTCACCTTTTCCCCGGACATATCGCTTGCGACTCAGCTTCCAACAGTGAACTGGTCATTCCGATGATCAAAGACGGATTGGTCATCGGGGTGTTGGATATCGACTCTCCGGTGTTCTCCAGATTTGATTCGACCGACATCACTTGGCTGAGTAAAATCGTCGAGTTGTTGACCCAATCTGTATCAGACTGACCTTCGGGTCTTTTTTTATATTATATATAGAAAGAAAAAAGCGCTGATGCGCTAAAGGATTTTCACCATTTTGATATGAGGGCAAAACTGATCCATATAAACATCACCCTCTTTGACATAGCCGAGTTTCTCATAAAATCCGGCTGCACTGCATTGTGCAGAAAGTTCAACAGCCATAGCATCAAGTTGGCGGGCATGATTTTCCAAAGCTTCCATGACCAATCGTCCAATGTTCTTTTGACGCCATTCCCTGATTACAGCGATACGGCCAATCGTGTATACTCTTTCTTGATCCGACTCAAACATACGGCCAACTGCGACCGGTCGGTTTTGATCCCATACTTCGATATGCCAAGCTTTATCATCGATGTCATCAAACTCATCCTCAAATCCTTGCTCATTGACAAACACCAAGACTCTGATGTCTTTTGCGATGGTAGTATTTTCTA
>JAHRFU010000102.1 GCA_019084485.1 Desulforudis sp.
AAGGGGCAGGGGGTCTTCCAGCTTGTGAGAATAATCACAGAGATCAGGCATCCGTGGTCGCTGCTATTCCTTGATAATAGAGGCAAATATGCTTGATCATTTCTTAAGGTATTCCCTTATGTAATCAATCAAGAAAACGCCAACACAGAATTAGCTCTAAGTAATGAGGCTCATAACATGATCTTGAGAATTACCCCGAATTTTTCAGGGATCATGGTTGAAGAAAGCGGACTAGAGAGTTTAGATTCTTATGACGAAATGTTTGATTTGCTTCTTAATAATTTGAGACAGAACAACAACAGGAAACAGAAGACCAGGAAAAGCCTTCCGCGACAATAATGATTGACATTCATTTCCCCGGAGAGCGTGCCACTGACGGTGTAGGTGAATTGTTCTCCAGAGCTTTGAATTTGAATGTTGGATCAGAGATAATGAAGAGACTGGAAGGTGAAAGAACGATAATAATAACAATGCAATTAACTTGAATAATGGCGCACTTTCCAATCACCTCTGGGTGAAGAAAGTCCCGGAATGATCAACCGAAAAATGTGTAAACAAAAAAGCTCCCGAACGCGGGAGCTTTTGATTTCTTGGTGGGCCATTAGGGACTCGAACCCCAAACCTGACGATTAAGAGTCCCATTTCCCCAGTCCATAGCCGTCCATAGCCGTCCAGAATGTAGATTTATCAAGGCTTCCCAGTCTGGGAATGTCCACCAATTCCATAGTTGTCCATCCCCGTTCCCGGAACTCTCCCGGAATTTTTTCAACCCGGAAAAAGCAGTTAAGCTTTTTTAAGGTTGCCCACCAGGTGGTTGGCGTCGTCTTCGGCAAGTTTGCCGTTTTGCATAAAATCATCTAGTGCCCGGCGAACGTGTCCACTCTCCCCTAGCCACAGCCAGAGACAGCCTCTGTACCGCCGTTCTCCGCTCTGGTAATGGTCTAGTATGCCCCCAACCATTTACGCCGCTCCTGCGGCATCCTGGTGGCTTCGGACTTTGACGCCAAGGGATACCAGCAGTATTTGCACCCCTGCACACTCTCGCGCGTGAGATGCCAGGGGTGTCTATTTGTGATACACCCTTGGTGAGGGGCACTCAGTTTGCGGAATTGGACCAACTGGTCCAAAATCGCTGCGTATCCCCTTGCGTGTGTGTGCAGGGGATGAGATGGATGCGGCAAAACTTTCTACCATGGTAGAAGAAATGCCAAAAACTGAGGGATGAGCGGAGTTTAATTCCGGTCACGGATTCGCAGTATCCCCTTGCGGGGGCTAAGTCTGTTACCCGGTGTAACAAACTGCCGTAGCCTCTCGCGCGCACGGGTGAAGTGGCACCAGGGGTGTCCATACTGTGGACGCCCTTGCCGCTCTAGATGTATGCTTTTTCGTTATAGATAACCTTCCCGCTAGGGTATGACCTCTGGTCCCAAAATTTGAGCGCGCGTATGCGAAGTGGTAACGAAGTATCTAGTTTGTTAACAATTGTTAACACGGCTCACACCCCGCGCGCGTATGCGAAGTGGTAACTTACTCCGGTCTTTTTGCTCCACTGGGGCGCGCCCCCTCACACCCCGCGCGCGTATGCGAAGTGGTAACAGAAGGGTACTGTCATTGTCAGTAGCCCTGGTGGGTAGCCTCTCGCGCGCATGCGAAGGAGACTATGCGTAATCAATGCGGACGAATGGCGGGCCTTGGAGGTAGCCTCTCGCGCGTATGCGAAGTGGTAACAGAAGGGTACTGTCATTGTCAGTAGCCCTGGTGGGTAGCCTCTCGCGCGCATGCGAAGGAGACTATTGTGTATCAACACTTTTTACAGATTTCTGTGAAATGTAGCCTCTCGCGCGCATGCGAAGGAGACTACGCCAGTAAGGTGCTGTCTTTGCCTCAGCTGATCGGTAGCCTCTCGCGCGCATGCGAAGGAGACTACAAGGCACTTGGTGTAGACAATTGTATACAGAATGGTAGCCTCTCGCGCGCATGCGAACGCACCCTGATTTTAATTCAGGGGAATGGCGGCGAGCGTCAAGAAGTAGTCCCTTGCGCGCATGCGAAGGAGACTATTTTGTAACCTTCAGGCTGAAGGTAGCAAGTAGCCTCTCGCGCGCACACTCAGCACCTACCGGTGCCTGGAAGCCGCCTCTATCTTCACGGTAATAGGAGATTGTATACCCTTGGCCTTTTGAAGACAAGAAAAGGCCCCGGCGGTTAAACCAGGGCCTAGTCAGGAGGTACACACATGGAAAATGTGCCGCCGGTCCGGAGGTCGCAACTCCGCCGGTCCAGCTTATATCAACGGGTCGGACGCCCCATTAATACCCGTTAGGGGATTATGCCGTCGATTAGTACGAAATGCTCAGGCCGCGCTAACACCATATCTGCCCGCAGATAGCAGCGAATCCAAACCTGGAGGTCGCGGAACGCGCTGCCGCCGGTGTCCGCTGCCTGCCGGGAGATTTCAAGTGTCAGCTGCGTCCTCATCCCGACCAGACACTGGCTGAAGTCGCCGATGTAAGCTTCACTGGCATCACCCGCCGTCCCTCTGGCCAGGTCTGTCGGCACCTGGTTGGTAACAAGCCGCCGCAGACTGGTAAAGGATGCGGGAGGGACCAGTGGCTGTCCCGTGGTGTCGGAAAAACGGTCGATCGCCCCGGAAGTCCGTGGCGCATAAATCGCTGCCAGGCCGGTGTCGGCACCGTTGCGTTCGGCGATCTTCTGCACAGCCTCGGAAAACTTGCTGTAGCCGGTCAGCGTACCGCCGTTCACACCCAGGTCAATTTTTTGGATGTTCGTCCAGTTCCGAATCCCGATGGGCTCCAGTGTCCCCTTGCCGCGTAAGACAGCCCGGTCAAGCTCAAGAGCAATTGCCTGGCTTAGCGCATTTTCGATAAGTTCCGGCATGTTGATTGCGTCCTCGATTAATTCCACGCTGACTTTTACCAACGTTCCCAGTGTCCGTACGCGCAGCTCCAGGCTGCCGAACGTCATATCAGACGCAGGGATGGGTGTGTTTTCGGCACGCCAGGAGGCCGAAGGATCGCCGGTTACGCGCGCCAGTTTTAGTGTTGAGGATTCCATCGGAACAGTTAACGCACCAGCCTGGAAAATTCTAGACTGGTTCCGCGCCAGATCGATTATAAACGAGCTTAGTGGAGTCGGCACCAGATAGCCGCCCAGTGTACTGTCTGCAGCCGATAATGTCCGTTGTTCCTCGGTCGCACCACGCCAGTTTCCGGTAACAATCCCCTTAACCAGCCTGCCCAGGGACAGCCCGCCACGGCCCCCCCGTGCGGCTAGTTTCTCATCGTGCCGGAGTACCCGCACTTCACCCGGGAATGGGTTGTCGCTGATGGGTCCACTTACTTGTCTGCCGACGTTGGGTTCCATGGGTTCGTCAAAACCCGCCACCTCTTTCCGGCACTCTTCCGGAGACCATATGGTTTCGGAGAAGCCGAAGGAGTACCCTCTGTCGTGGGTGCCTTTGCTGGAATTAATTCTCTTCGCCAAAAAATTAGCCCCGCCAAGGCACTCGTTGAACCGGGACTCCTCGGATGGTTTTAAATCCCGTTTCTCATCCATGGCTAAATCCAGCAGCTTGTGTGCTTCCCTCAGCAGCCCAGCCCGTTCCTGCGTCAGTTCCAGGGTCTGTTCCATATTGATATGTTCCACGTCGAGCTTTTTCATCCTTTCTGTTTTGGCCTGCTGCAATCAAAAAGCGCATTGCGGCAAGCCCTAGTTTTAGGGTTGTCGACAATGCGCTTCGGCGGATTTCCGCAAAATTGCGATTGTCTGTTATCGATTAATTCTACTGGGTAGCGCAGCGGCATCCAGGAAAACGTTTCACGCCCGGCGTTCGCCGGACATTTTCGATAACGGATGCGCTTCGCGGATTTCCGCAAAACGCAAGATTATTAATCTATCAACATTATATCACACTTCGGCGGTCCACTCAACATCGCCGCCAGCATCAAACATTTGGCGTTCCAGTCGGCGGACCCCTATATACACCCCTAATCGCTGATGCCCGAAAACTCGCACGAACCTGTCATATCGCGTTCCCGCGCAGGAACTGTGGAGACTGAAGGGGCTATGCCCCCTATGTCCTTCTCCTGCCTACCGCCGCTTCCCGCTGTGTCTTTGCCCTTGAACAGTCCGTACACAACCCTTGCAGATTGGCCCTGTCATGCGATCCACCCCAGGCCCGTGGGTGTATGTGGTCTACTGCACTTGACGGCTTGCCACAATCCCGGCAGTTTGGCTCTTCCCTCAGCACTTGCCGTCTAAGCCGTTGCATCTCCGGCGTGCTCCACGGATTGTCCTGCCATGTCCGCCCATCCCAGGCCGGACGTTTGTGCTTCTCACATCTTCCACCCGTACCCGGTTCAACCAAGTTTGGGCACCCGGGTACCGAGCAAGGCGACTTCAATCGATTTGGCATGGTGTCACCTCCTTGTTGCCTGTCTCTTAGCCGCCTGTTCCCGCCTGCGGACCGCCTTACCCCGCTGCAATGCCGCTTGCCATAGCTCTTTATCCCAGGCCAACAAGGTGAGCAGTTCGCGCTCACTCAGCACCAGGAGACAGCCGGTTAGCTTGATCTCCACTAGTTGGTCATTCGGCCAGTCGGCGTGTCTTGCCATCGTTTGCCCCCATTTCTCGAAGTGGGCCATTCTCCCTAAGCATCCTTTTTGGTCTCCTTCGTAACATCATTACACCCCTTGTCTCCGTAGGCTTTGAAGTCTGTCCCGAAGTGGGCCACGTGGGCTCCTTCTATGTACCGAAGTGGGCCAAAGGGTCCACTTCTTTACCCCCCTCAAACCCTTGATATATATGTGTTTCTTGGATGTTACGAAGTGGGCCAAAAAGTCCTTTAGGGGGATCTTGGCCTTCTTCGTGGCAGTGGTCTTCTTTGCGCTTAAGCTCCCATATCCAAGGCCCGTTAAACACTCCTGATTTTTTGTAGGTATCAAGCTGTTCCCTAGTCCGGAGTTCATCCTTGGCTCTTTTAAGAGTCCGAGATTTAATGTCGTGCCTCCTGGCCGCCTTATCGATAACCGGAAACTCCTTCGGTCCATCTGCAAGGAAATCACGTAGCCACTCCACCGCGTCTTCCAGTGCGCTCCGGTCACCCCTGGTTGACTCCATCCCCAGCACGTCAGCTGCGGTCAGGTTGGATACCCCAGCCCACCGGAAGCCATCGTTAGTTAGTTCGTAACGCTGGGCCGGTCCAGCCGGTGCCAGAGAGGACTTGATATGTACCATTGCCCGGTTATTGACATCCTGGCTATCCGGTCCAACCAACAGAACACTCCGGGCGGCTGCGGTGAAGTCGATGGAACCCATCCCCCGATAAATAGCCTTGGATGCCCCGGCCTTTGTGAGGTGCCGAACAAGCACCACCGCACAGCGGCGGCGTTCGGCTAGTGTGGCCAGTGCGGCAAGCCGCGGCCGAACCTCGTTCGCACGATGCATGTCCACCTCTGCGCCAAGGAACCCCTGTACCGGGTCAATGATAACCAATTTTGCGCCGGTCTGGACAACGGCCACCTCGAGCTCCGCGATTTTTTCCATATCCCAGGGGACGGACTTACCTTCATCGTCTACGGCACCGGTTATGGCGAACACCTTTGAAACATCGGCCTCAACCGCGTCTAGTCTCGGTCGTAGCGTGTCGGCCAAGCCATCCTCAGCTGAGATGTAAATAACACTTGCGGCTTCGCGCCCCTGGCCGGGTTTGCCGTCCCCGGCGGGAAATCGGCAACCCATAGTAGCCGCAGCCGCTATAGCAAGCGCCAACCACGTTTTACCGCCGCCGGGGTCCCCCTCCATCAATGTCAGCTTCCCCAGAGGGATATAGGGTTGCCACAAGTAATCAACCGGTTCTGGTGCGATATCAGCGAGACAGACCATTATCGCCTTACCGCTGCCGACCTCTTCCGTAGGCACGTACCGGGAAACGCTTTCAGCGATTCTCTTCAACTCGGAATCATCAAGCGGAGGCTGACACCGCCGTGCATTGACCGCTTGGAGGCCCGGCAGGATCTCCTCGGCCGTCATCCCACGCCGACGCATACTCCCAGCAATACTTACAAGAGTATTGTTCCGCTTACCGCTAAGGAGCACGTCTAGGACTTCCGGTGCCGACTGGCCCACCGAACCCTTGGTGGCCAGCTCCACCACCCAGCTTGGACACTCGGCTAGGGGTATATCGTCCGGGTGCAAAGCGGCATCCCACGCGTAGCTTTGGCCACTGATATGTCCCGACGGCGGCGCGACGATATAACCGCCATCTGCTTTAACATCTACTCCCTCAGCAAACGCCTTCTTCCAAGACGGCGTGCCGTCCGGATAAGCCAAGAGGACATGCCGACCGCCGCCGCCGGTCTGGGCCTCGGGCGTCTCCGGCAAGGAACCGTATTTCTGTTCAAGTTCTGCTAAATTTAAATGGCCGGCATTTCGGGGGTCAATATCAATCGCCACAAAGCCGCTAATTAAGCCCGTAGCAATTCCAATGTTGGCATCAGGCCAACGAGCCCACCACGCGCGGATCTGCTCCCGGTCGGTGGTCGAATCCTTGACCCCCTGGGTGGTCCGTGGGTGTTTGCCTGGGCTCGTGCACCGGGGATTGCCGCACGAGCACTTCCCGGCCCGGATGCTGTGCAGAGGTAAGACGCTCCAACCCCGGTCGGCGTAGGCTTCAAGAACTTTCCTCATAAAAATCACCTCCGATCCTGGGCGTGATCAATCTGACCCTGGACCCAATCTTCGAGCCATTGTCGCGGTACCCGGCGGGACCGACCGACCCGCACGGATAGGAAGGTGCCCTTGTCCAGTTCCAGGTAGAATTTTGACCGGGACAGCCCCAGAAGCGAGGCGGCTTCCTCCACCGAGAGAAGTAACTTTTCATCAGTCCGCAGTTGTCTCATTCTCGTTCACTTCCTCAAACAAGCTATCAACGTCCCGCACCCCGAGCGCCCGGCCTAGGCGCTCTTTCCAGGTCGGAAAGGGCCGACGCCAGCCACATTCGATGGCGCTGATATCCTGCGCCGTCACCCCGGACAGTGCCGCCAGTTGCGCTTGAGTCAGCCCCCGCCGCGCGCGCTCCAGCCGTAATTTCAACATTTTTCATCCTCCCATTGACTTCCAGTCTGAGAACTTGTATAATATTCTCAGTACTAATAGTAACATATCAACCTATGCACTACGTAGAGTGACAAGAAGGGGGTGAAATCGAATGCCTAACTACCGCAATGCGGACGACGTTTACACCGACTTGTCCAGACGGATCAACCGGGAACCGGACCCGAAGATATGGGACCACCTAGTGCGGAAGCGGTACATAACTGAAATGGTGGCTGAAGAAGATGCAATCACTATGGAGGAGCTCGTAGCTGAATACCGCGGCCTCGAACAACTACGGGGGAACGACAGTCATAGGCCGCGCATAGAAAGAGAAGTCCCGCCGGATAAACGCGGTGAGGCTCTCTCCCGAATCCTGGCAATTGAAGCCGCCCAAGGGCCGGACGTGCAGAGATTCCGGAAGCGGCTTCTTGATGACAAACTGCTGACTTGGGAAGAAGCAGTATCCTGGATTGAGGAACAGCACCGCACAGCAGGCCGCCCCACAATGTACGCCGTTGTACCGGTACCGGAAGAAGCAAATGAGGATGAACCGTTTGCTTGGCTGAAGCAGGCCGCTCAAAAATCCTTGAAGGAAAAGAGCACCTGGCCGGTCGCGTACAAAGTAAAAACCATTGATTACGCCCGCCCCGGAGATTCCTGGGTCCACCGCTTGCCGGTCAGCATCGGTAGCCCGCTGGACCAACTGCGGGTTATTTCTGAAAGACTTGCAAAGGCGTACCATTGGCCTCCGGCAGCGGCAACTGTTTTTGTACTTACGGGCGCAGAATACCTAATCCCCCGCGCCCGAATCACAACCACCATCAAAAGTCCCTTCTCCGCGCTCCGCACAATCAGTATTGAAGTCCTGGCCAGTGTCCCGGTGCGCGAGGTAACGGAAATATACGCCGACGCCCGGCGGAGACTGCTCGGCCCCGGCGGACGCGACCCGGCCATAACGAAGGAATGGCGGGCCGAATTGGCCGTCTTTGTGGCGGAACATAATGATGGCCGAAGTTGGCGGGAAGCTATGAAGATATGGAACGAGAAGCATCCGGAACGCCGCTGTGACAATCCCAGCACCTTCGCTCGGGATGGTCGCCAGGCTTACGAGAAAATCACCGGTTCGCGATTATTCTGGGGAAAAGACAAGAACAGTCCTGCGTCCGGGTGACGTGATCTCAAAAAACGATTTTTGGAAGAGGGGGAAAAGCGCAATGCCAAGGAAAACAAAGCGCAGGGGACCGGGTGAAGGCACCATCTACAAGCAAGAGAAAACGCGGAAGCGGAAGGACGGGACTGTGGTAACCGATGTATACTGGTCCGGCGAAATCTATTTCGGCAAGGATGCCGATGGGAAGAAGCAGGTCGAACGCTTCTCCGGGAAGTCGTATGAGGAAGTTTTGGAGAAAATGGACGCGGCCAAGTCGGACCGGCGGAAGGGAATCTTGACCGAACCGACTTCCAAGGAGACCGTCAAGGACTTCCTGGAAAGGTGGCTCAGGGATTCGGTGAAGCACTCGGTTCGGCCGCATACATACCGGTCCTATGAGAACAACGTCCGGAATCATATTGTTCCGGAAACTGGTTCAATCTCGCTAAAAAAGCTAACCCCGGCGCAGATACAACAGCTTTACGCCAAGAAACTGGAGTCCGGCTTGTCCCCCCGCTCAGTTCAGTATATGCATGCCATCCTTCACCGGGCCTTGAAGCAGGCCGCAAAATGGGGATTGGTACCCAGAAATGTCTGTGACGCCGTGGATCGGCCGAAGGTGGAACGGCAGGAAATGCAGGTCCTTGACGGCGAACAGGTCAAGCAGCTCCTGAAAGCCGCCGCCGGGGACCGCCTGGAAGCTCTCTATGTCCTGGCCGTCACCACCGGCATGCGGCAAGGGGAAATTTTGGGTCTCTCCTGGCCGAATGTCGATTTGGATAAGGGAGTAATTCGCGTTCGCCAACAGCTCCAGTGGTTGCCCAAAGTAGGGTTCGCCTTTTCGGAACCCAAAACGAAGAAAGGACTCCGGACTATCCCACTGACCGCTACGGCCGTAACCGCCCTAAAGAAGCACCGCGCCCGCCAAAATGAGGGACGCCTGGCCCTCGGTGAGGCATGGCGGGATGAGCACGATTTGGTTTTTACAACCACCATCGGGACGCCGATAGACGGGACAAACCTGGTTCCGCAATCATTCAAGCCGCTGCTGAAAAAAGCCAAACTGCCGGGCATTCGCTTCCATGATCTTCGCCACACGGCGGCCACGCTCTTGCTCCAGGCCGGGGTTCACGTGAAGGTGGTGTCGGAAATGCTCGGACACGCATCCATTACCCTGACACTGGACACGTACAGTCACGTATTGCCGGTGATGCAGGATGACGCCGCGTCCAAACTGGAGGCCATTCTAGGCGACAAGAAGGAGACCGCCCCCAAAAAGAGGGCGGCCACCAGCAAAAAGAAGTAAGCCGGATTCCCGGCCTATTCTCGGGACGTGGACCAGGCCTCCGCGTCCCCTTTATTTTCCGGGTCCCGTTCCCGGAACTTTCCCGGAATTCTGTTTTAGCGAGAAGCTCCCGAACCCCGAAAGCCTTGGTATTCTTGGTGGGCCATTAGGGACTCGAACCCCAAACCTGACGATTAAGAGTCGCCTGCTCTACCAATTGAGCTAATGGCCCGTTTTATTATGGTGGAGGGAGGTGGATTCGAACCACCGTAGGCGTCGCCAGCGGATTTACAGTCCGCCCCCTTTGGCCACTCGGGTATCCCTCCATAGTCTGTCCGGCCGACATCTCGGAAGATGTCACAAATGTAATTTTAGCACGAGGGTGCTGGCCTGTCAACCGCTTTGCGCAGGCTGATCAGAGTCCAAACGATGGCACTTTGCAGGAGAATGAATGATGGTCGGGATGGGGAGATTCGAACTCCCGGCTTCCTGCTCCCAAAGCAGGCGCGCTGACCAAGCTGCGCTACATCCCGAGCAATATTTAGCCCTGTTGCCGATTTTGGACTAATACCGATTCTACCACGCGTTTAGAGGCAGTGTCAATGAATCCGGTCCTGTCACATGCTGGCGACCGGCTGCGGAAAAGGCGGGATCCAGCACTTTGTGGCTTCCAGAAGGGCTTGGCTGGGATATCTTGAAGGATTGAAGAGTTGCCTGCCGTGATATAATATTTGTAGGAAAAACTTACAGGTATGGAGGTGCATTGAATTGCTTACAGATACTCTGCGTAAAATGATGCTGGTGAGCATCGGTGCTGTTTCCCTCACTCGGGATAAGGCGGAGCAGCTGGTCAAGGAGCTGAGTGAGAAGGGCCAGGTGAACCAGGCCGAAGCCCGCAGTTTCGTACGCGAAATAATGGAGAAGGGCGACCGGGAACGGGTGGCCATTCAGAAGGCGGTTTCCGGGGAAGTCCGGAAGATCCGGGAAGAGATCGGCTTTGCCAGTAAGAGGGATCTGGCTGAAATCAGTGCGAGGCTGCGGCGGATCGAGGAACACCTGAATATCCCGTACGTTGAGGCAGAGCCTGCTGCGGAAAACGTCCCTGCGAGCGATACTACGCAAGAAAACCAAGCGTAAGGACACAGCTTGCCCAACTAACAGTTCTAACTGGGACCAGCCCCTGAGTATAGTATTATAGCAAAATACTGGCAGGGGGATGGTCCCTAGTGTTTACGAGGCGCTGTTTTTTGTTCGTGCTGACCCTGCTGTTAGCAGTGTGTTTCAGCCCCTGGGCGGCGGCTGCTCCATCGAATTCCACAGGGTCGGAACAATCCGCCCCGGAGGCTAGCTATTCAAAACAGATCTTCATTGTGGTCATCGATGGCCTGCAGTCTAGCGCGCTGCAACGGGCTCAGGTTCCTAATATCAACGGCGTTGCTACAGCAGGACTCCGGATGAGCGACAGCCTTCCGGTGTGGCCGGCCGACACGCATAGCTCGGTGGCCAGCATCATTACCGGTGCCGATCCTGAATCGCACGGGTACCTGGACGCTTTGGGCAAACTGCAGAAGCCGACCATTTTGCAGTTGGCTGAGCAGATCAAGATCCAGACGACGGTCTTCGACGGTACGGGTGAGTTGCAGGCCTTGGCCGAAGGGACCCGGCACTACCAAAAGGCGAACAGTGATGAGAAGCTGATCGATGCCCTGATCAAGTACCTCTCCGAGAAGAATCCATACCTGAACCTGGTGATCCTGGCGGAACCGCGGGCGGCACTGGAGCGATCAGGTGTCGAAAGTCAAGAATACCTGAAAGCCGTGACCGACGCTGACAACCACGTGGGCCGTCTCCTGCATTTTCTTCATAACAAAGGCGCTTATAATCAGAGCATGATTATTGTGACCGGCACGACCGGTCAGCCGCCGATCGTCATCAAGGGCTTGCCTTATAAAACCGGACAGGTGATGCCACCGGCAGCTTTGGTGGACATCGCGCCGACACTGGCCTATACCCTGGGGGTGAAACTGCCGGGAGCCACCGGGAAGGTGCTGTGGAACGTCTTTGATCCCGGCTCTCTGCAGAATGGGTTCTACCTCCTCGAACAGCGGATCAGGGATCTCAGCGAAACGCAGATTCGGCAGGGGCAGGAAATCTTCCGGCTGCGTGGCGAACAGCTTCTTGTACAGCAGGAGAAGCAGGAGATCTCTGCGGATAAGGCCCGCGCCGCCAAGGCCATCAACCAGCGTGACGACGAAATCAAGTCCCTGCATAATCAGATCAACGGCCTAAAGACGGTGATCGGGGGAATCCTGATTCTGGCCGGTATTGGGTTTGTTATCGAGTATCGGCTGCTGCGAAAACGCTTCCTCCTGTTCTAAAGGCACAAGACGACAGTCAACCTTGTGGGCACCGGACATCCGGTGCCTTCGTTTGTTAACCTTGCGGTTTAATGATTTGGTGCAAATGTACTAGAATAGAAAGGAACCCTGAATAGGTATCTTCAAAGGCCACAGACATTTTGCGGGAACGATCTGAAGGTAAACAGGCATAAAACAGCAAAATTTCCTATGTTTAAGGTGTTTTTTCCGAGAAGGAGGAAAACCAGTGACGGAGCGAAAAGACCCGATCTGCCGGGCCAGTATGGAAATCTTGGGGCGGGTCACAGAGGACGGACCGGGGAATGTCTTCTCTCGGGCCGCACAGATGAAACCCTGTCCGATCGGGGTCGGGGGCAACTGCTGCCGGTTGTGTAATATGGGGCCATGCCGCATCGGCGAGGGCAAAGGGCAGAGTTCGACCGGTGTGTGCGGGGAGACCACGGAGACCATCGTAGCGCGCAACTTTGCGCGGATGGTTGCGGCTGGAACGGCAGCTCATTCGGATCACGCCCGAGAGGTCGTGCAGGCGCTGCTGGCTACGGCTCGTGGACAAGCCTCTGGTCTTACGATCCGGGATGTGGCACGGCTGAGGAGCCTGGCCTTAGAGCTAGGTTTGAATAAGGATGAAAAGGATCCGCTGAAACTGGCGGAACTGGTTGGGCAATGCCTGTTGGCCGAGTTTGGACGCCAGGACGGTGAGATTCGGTTTGCCGGTCGGGCACCGGAGCGACGGCAGGCCCTCTGGCGTACGCTGGGGGTTATACCCCGGGGTATTGACCGGGAGGTGGTTGAACTGCTGCACCGCACCCACATGGGGGTGGATCAGGATGCCGCACATCTGACCCGGCAGAGCACCCGTACCGCCCTAGCCGATGGATGGGGCGGCTCGATGATCGCCAGTCAGGTACAGGACGTTTTGTTTGGTGCACCCCATCCTGTACGCAGTAAGGTGAATCTGGGTGTCCTCAGCGAGGATCGGGTAAATGTTGTGATTCATGGTCATGAGCCACTTATGCCGGAAGTGCTCGTGGCCCTGGCCTGCGACCCGGCTTGGAACGAGAAGGCGAAGGCCGCCGGGGCGCAAGGCATAAACGTGGTGGGGATCTGCTGCACTGCCAACGAACTGCTGATGCGGCGCGGGCTGCCGGTTGCGGGCAGTTTCCTGCAGCAGGAACTGGCGATCAGCACGGGGGCGGTCGAGGTCATGGTTGTCGACGTTCAGTGTGTGATGCAGGGACTGGCGGGGGTGGCTGCCTGCCACCATACCACCTTGGTGACCACTTCGGAGAAGGCGCACATTCCGGGGGCGCTGCACCGCCCGTTTACCCCGGAGAACGCCGTTTCGCGGGCGGAGGAGATCGTGGCTCTGGCGATAGAGAACTTCAAGCGGCGCGGCGAGGTGTATATCCCGCCGCACACGCTGGACCTGGTAGCCAGATTCACCCACGAGAGCGTCCGCTAC
Source organism: Desulforudis sp. (assembly GCA_019084485.1). Classification (GTDB taxonomy): domain Bacteria; phylum Bacillota; class Desulfotomaculia; order Desulfotomaculales; family Desulforudaceae; genus SURF-60. Next base: position 13,392 of record JAHRFU010000102.1, read on the forward strand.
ACCCTGGGCGGGACTTACCGGGGCAGCTACCGCCCCTTGGTCGATAACATTGTGAACGGCCGGATCAAGGGGATCTGTGCCGTGGTCGGGTGTACGAACCCGCGCCTGCGGGCAGGCGAGATGCACGCCCAGGTGGTACGGGAGTTAATTGCCAATGACGTGCTGGTGCTGAGCACTGGGTGTGCGGCTATCAATTGCGCCAAGGAGGGGCTTATGGTGCCCGAAGCGGCGTCACTGGCCGGGCCGGGTCTGCGTGAGGTTTGCGAGGCCGTGGGGATTCCGCCGGTATTGCATTTCGGTTCTTGTGTGGATAACAGCCGTCTCCTGGAAGCGGTCTGTGCGCTGGTGCGAGAAGGCGGGCTGGGAGACGACCTGTCTGAGCTGCCGGTCGTAGGCTGCGCGCCGGAATGGGTGAGTGAGAAGGTGATTGCGATCGGCCACTACTTCGTGGCCAGCGGCATCCCGGTGGGCTTAGGAGTGTCGTTTCCCACCTTGGGGAGCACCGGTTTCACTGAGCATCTCGGCCGGGGTATGGAAGAAGAGTTGGGGGCCGGCTGGTTTTACGAGCCGACTGCGGCCGGGATGGCCGGACGGATTATCGGGATCATCAGCCAACGCCGCCAGCGGCTAGGCATTGAGAAGGGCCGCGAGCGGGTTTTGTTCGACATGGAGATGAGGAGGAAACTCGATGTCTAGAATTATTGCCTTCGCCGCCATCAGGGGCGCACACCGATTAGTCGGCCAGGCCGGAACAGCTTTGACCGAGGCGCTGGAGCGCTATGGCGGCACCTCGCCAGTGGCCTTCCCGAATACGGGTTACTACCTCCCGGTGATCTACGGTCTGACCGGGCGGCGGGTCGAGGTGCTCGATCACCTGGTTCCGGTGTTGGACGAGGCGCGGTGCTTGTTACCCCCGGTGCCTTCTGAGGAGGTGTGGCTTCCGTACCTTGGTTCCGCGCTCGATGCCGGGATTGCCACCCTCTTTGCGGATGAAATTATTGAAGCCTTGAAATACCTGGGGCCGGACTGTCCCTACGGGAGTCCCGGCGATGCAGAGCGCCTGTGGCTGGGTGCGGCCGACGACGCGGTGCTGCGTCAGCGCGGGATCGAGTTCGTGGATGGCACGGCGCCCGGTTTTGCGGCCTGTGTGGGGGCTGCGCCGGATGTCGCCACAGCCGTGCGGATTGCCCGGGAATGCCAGGAGAAGAACCTATACGTCCTGCTGTCGGCTGGAACGGACGGGCAGAGCATGGCTGAGCAACTCGCCTCCGCGGGGGTGCAACTGGGCTGGGAGACCCGGCTGGTGCCGTTCGGTAAGGATGTGTCG
>JAHRFU010000137.1 GCA_019084485.1 Desulforudis sp.
CAGTGTTTCGGCACACACCCAGCTTTCTAGCGATCTGGGATACGTTGAGTCCGATTTCCCTTAGGTTCTGAATCTCGAGATACATTCTCCACCTTTCACTGCTGGTCATATTCCCCTCCTCGGCGATGGAACTGGATAATTTCCAGTTCCATGATAGCCGAAAAGAAAGGGTGTGGGATTTGACCATACCGTCCAAGCCTGGCGCCCTTCCGCGTTATGCTCGCAGATACGCCTCTGCCTCACGGCTTCGGCTTACCCTTTCGGGATGGGCTACATTGTCCTGTCAGCTTCCCACCAGATTATTACTAATCTATCCGGTGACAGTAGGCTACTGATGAGGAGACATCGGGTCTTATCCTGGATATCCAGTTAAAACAGTTAATTACACGACTTCACGTCGCACATTAGGGCTGTCTCTGGTAGTCGAATATTCAAGCTTCTGTTCCATCTACATTCTCAAAAACCATCCCGCCGATTCCCCGTCTATATGTGTAGAGGCCTCAATAAACGAGGCGTGAATTGCTTAAGGTTATCGGAACAGGTTAGACTCGGGATCACAAAAACTAAATAATCATTATAAGGAGGATGAAGGATGGACTATCGTGCACTGAGGCACAGGACAATGGGGTTGGTTATCACGGTTTTTATGACTTGTTTGCTTGGGATCGGAGTGATGGGTGCTTTCGCGGTAACGCCGGCCAACGATGTGGTCGCCGTAACCACCAACCCCTCAATCAACAGCCGAGTAATAAGCGTAACATTGGATGGAATCCCGATTACCGTGGGCGATGCGAATCCGGTACTAAAGGACGGCCGAGTGCTGGTACCCTTCCGGGCCGTCGGGGAAGTCGTCGGGGCGCAGGTGACGTGGACTCCTGAGACACAGACGGTTTCGGGGACTCGTGACGGTATCACGATGAGCCTTAAGATCGAATCCAACACGGCATTTATCGGCAGCCGTGAGGTCAAGCTCGATGTTCCGGCCCAGGTGATAAACGGCCGGACGTTCGTACCGCTCCGTTTTGCGGCTGAAGCGGTCGGCGCCTATGTCCAGTGGGATGCGGCGGCTTGGACCGTCATCATCAAATCGAAGTAGATTCGCTCACGATGCGGGTAATTGGGTTACTCGCTAGTATTCTGGTTGAGGAAGTACTCCACGATGTCTTCCACGGACACCAATCCGATGACTTTGGACCCGTCTACTACGGGGAGAGCCAAGATGTCGTGTCTGCGGAGCCTCTTGGCGACCGTTACGATATCCTCATCCTCAGTGGCCGTGATCACCTTGCAGGTCATGGCCCGGTTCAGCGGGTAGGACGGGTAGCGGCCCCGCTCGGTGAGAAACCGGTAGAGGTCTTGCTTCACCACGATACCGATCAGGTTGTTCTCGTTGTCAACAACCGGGGCACCGTTGATCCTTTGCTCATTCATAGTGTGGAGAGCCTGTTCTATATCAACTTCCCCGTTGAGAACAATAAAACGACGGTGCATGATTTGCTTGATCTCCAATAGTGCACGCCTCTCTTTCAGCCAGTCAAAATGCTTTTTCGGATTCCCAGATGTACTCCGATCCGACGGACACCAGCATATATTGCCTTCCACACTGCATTTTAACATTTTTCGATGTCAAGGAAGGAATCCTTACAGTACCCGAAGGGCCAGGACCCTTCCCTGCCGTCCTTTTGATTGCTGGCTCCGGAGAAATAGACAGGGACGGAATTGTCAAAAAGGTGAAACTGTTACCAACACCTATAAAAAACCGGCAGAGCTGATAACCGGTTTAGGTTTCATTACCCTCCGGGTAGACAAAAGAGGCGTAGGGGGCAGCGGCGGCAGTTATCTGGAGACGGGCATGTGGGATTTAGTAAAAAATTTTGAAAGCAATATCGCATTCCTCGAAAACCATCCTCAGGTAGACCCGAATAAGCCAACTTCGGTTCGCTTGCGCTATGTTCCAAGTTCCTCTTCAGCTTCCTTCAGACCTCACCGTTACCAGTGACGCCCTTGCTTACGGGTTGTCTTCCCGCTGGTTAGGCGACAGGGTATCTTTCAACCCATCGGCGCGGCAGACATGCCGGGCGCACAACCGAAGCACGTCCAGATTTCGAACGTGCTCGCTTCCGGCCAGGGTAACCGGGTTAGGTCCAGATTCTTCAGTTCCTCAAGAACATCCGTTTCATTCTCGCATCTCTTTGGACTCCGCCTTCAATCGCGCCAGGTACGCCGCCGCCTCCGCACTCATGAATTCCTCGTGGGTGTAGTGGTCCTTTTCCGCTTTTCTGGCCACCTTCAGTGTCTGGTCGGGGGAGAACTTCATGTTGGTGGGACAAGGAGTATAAATCTGCACGTACGTGGACCCGAATTCACGGGCCAGGAGGATCGCGTTCCTGACCGCCCGCCCGACCCTGTGCGGACTGGCCACCGTCACCCGCGCGCCATACACGCAACCCGAAACTTTGGCCAGTTCGAAAACCGGTATTTTGGGGAAACGCTTGCCCTGGGGCGCCATGTTCAGTACCTTCCCCTGCCTGCTCATGCCGCTTTCCTGGCCCCCGGTATTGGCGTAGACCTCGTTGTCCAGCATAATGGTGGTGATCTTCTCCCGCCGGAACCAGGAATGAAGGGTTAGGTCAAGGCCGATGTCGGCAATGCCCCCGTCGCCGGCCACTACCACCACATCCTTGTGTATGTGGGGAAAGCGGATCTGCAGCATCCTTTTTAGGCCGGAGGCCACAGCGTTCTGGTTGCCAAAGGCGGTGTTGGAGTAGTTCAGGGCCGCCTGGACCAAGGCGAAAAATGAGCAGCCGGGCGTCCCGACGATAAGCGTGTCCGCAGGGGACGGCAGGGCGGCGGCCAGGAGCCGAATCGCTAGAGCCACCCCGCAACCGGCACAATGCGGGTGCTCATCCACGATCTCTTTGAAAGTGCCCAGATCCCGCACGGAACGGCGCTCGTTATAGGGACCGTGCGCCACCAGGTCCTTGTATTCCTGGGGCAGGAGTTCCGCAAATTCCGCAACCGGCGTAATGATCTTGGTGGACATTGGTTCCTCCTTGCTAGATCCCAGCCCGTAAATCAGGTCGCTTCGCTCCGGACCAGTCCAAAGCGTTCCTGACCTCGTTAACTATCAACTCCGTCGGCATGGTCATGCCCCCAAACAACCTGGGGCCGCCCACCACCCTCCTATTGTTGTCAATCGCGGCCTTGATCTCCCTGGCCAGCCAACCGCCGATGTTGAACTCGGGCACCACGATCAGTTCGGCGTGGGCCGTGGCGGCCACAATCTCTTCGGTCGGAAAGGGCCTGACGGACTTGATCTTGATCAGCCCCGCTCGAATGCCCTCGGACCTCAAGACCTTGAGCGCTTCCCGGCTCTGCGACACCGCAGTGCCCGAAGCGGCCAAGAAGATCTTAGCGTAAGGATCTTCCACCTCCAGGAGCCCTCCCATGTACCGCCGGATGTGCTTGCGGGCCCGCTCGGCCGCGGCAACAATCTCCTGATGCCAACTGGCATTGGCCGAATAACTGATGAAGTTGCTCTTGTTGAGCAGCGGATCCCTGACGATCCGTATGGGAGGGGTCTCCATGTCGAACGTCGGGACCGGTGCCCGCCGGGGATCGTAGGCGGGCAGCTTGAGATCGTCAGGGGGCAGCGCCACCGCGCTCCGCGTGTGGGTGACGAAGAATCCGTCCACGAAGACGCCCGCCGGCAGATGGACGTCCGGTTGCTCCGCGATGACGAAAGCCCTGAGAATCAGATCGTAGAGGTCCTGGGCATCCTCGGCGTGAAACATCAGCATGCCGGTGTCCAGGAGCATGGCCATTTCGATGTTCTCCGGCTGGATTGAGGGCGGCAGGGAAACGCCCCGGCACATGAAGGCGCAGACTATCGGCTGCCTCGATCCGGCCCAAACCGGAAACATCTCCATCGCCCGCAGGGTTCCGGGGCCGGAGGTGGCGGTAAAAACCCGCCCGCCCCCCAGGGAGGCGCCGTGCACGGCGGCCATGACCGCAAACTCGTTCTCGCCCCGGTAATAATCCTTCAGGTAGCCCTGGGCGAACAAATCCCCGACCAAGTGCATGCTTTCACTCTGCGGGGTGATGGGATAAGCAATGGCCATGTCCGCATTGGCCCGCTTGACCGCTTCCGCCACCGCTTCACTGCCCGTGATGAAAACCTGCCTCCTGGGAACTCCCGAAAACAGGTATTCCGGGTCCACTTCGCGCTGTAGTCCAGCCATTTCCCTTCCATACTCCCCCTCCCGCACTTTACCTGTGAACCAAGGGCCTGCAACCACTCTCGGTGCGCTGATTACCCGGCGTCACCGGCTCCCCGTCCCCGGCCCAGCCGGTAACCGATCGTGCGGGGCCGCATAGGACACCCTGGGCACAGGGAACGGCAAGCCCAGCCGGACGCCGGACCGCCCCTCAGTTGTCGCTGAGCGCCAGCGCCTTCTTGGGGCATATGGTCACGCAGAGGCCGCAGCCCTTGCAGCGGTGCTGGTTCACCGCCACTTGCTTCTCTTCCTGCACGTACAGCAGCACGTTTGGATCCGGGCACGACCAAATGCAACGCTTGCAGCCGTTACACTTCTCCACTTCCACTTTCAAGGTAACGTACACGGCTCGAGCCCCCTCCTATACCCCGAAATGATATTGACTGACGGAGCCGCCGGCCGCCGCCACGACCGCCATGTTTTTCTCGATCAGCTGCGCCAGACGGTCGAACTTGCTCTTCAGCACGTCGTCCAGCACCGCCGTCGTGCCGGACGCCACGAACTTTCCGCCGCCAAACCTTTCCGCGATCGCATCCCTGATCGCTTCCTGGGAGACCAGTTCCTCCACCGCCAGCAACGCCCCCAGTATGGCGATGTTCGTCGACAGCGCCGTCCCCCCCGCCTCCACGGCCACCTGAGTGGCTGGCACGTAATATACTTCGGCATCCAGGCCTCTGAGCCGCGCCAACTCTTCCTCCCGCAAATCCAGCGGCCGGTCCGCGTTGATGATGATCTTCCCGCCCTGCTGTAGGCCGGCGAAAAACGGCATGGTGTAGCACTTGCCCAGAGTGATCACGTGCGGATGGAAGATCAGGATGATGTTCGGAAAGAGCACCTCGCCCCGCTCCCAGATGTCCTCCGCGGCTATCCGCACATAGCTCTCCGTCGGTGCCAGTCTCTTCTCGGCGCCGAAAAAGGGGTTGACCGTGCACTTCAGCCCGCTCTTCACGGCCGCCACGCCCAGTATGTGGGCGGCCGTCACTACTCCCTGCCCGCCCAAGCCCGACATGCGGATGAACGTCTTACTGTTCCTCACGCTGCTTCGCCCCCTCCAGTCCGGCCAGATAGGCCTCGGCCTCCGGCGAGACGTACTCCCGCACCTGAAAAGTCCCTTCCTTCTGGCGCTCCCTGATCTTCTGCAAGACCTCTGCGGAGCGAAACTTGAAGTTGGTGGGGCAGGGACAGAAAATCTGCACGTAGCTGGGCCCGATTTCACGGGCCACCAGGATGGCCCGCCGCACCACCTTTCCCAACCGCCTCGGCAGGTCCGGAGAAATCGTGGCCACGTAAACACAGCCAGCCTCGCGCGCGATTTCCGGCAGGGCCACTTTGGGAAACTTCTTCCCCAGGGGCGCCATGTTCAGCACCGCCCCCTGCGGCGACATCCCGCTCTCCTGTCCTCCCGTGTTGGCATAGACCTCGTTGTCCAGCATGATAGTAGTAATGAGCTCGCGCCGAAACCACGACTGCATGACCATGTCCAGACCGATGTCCACGGTCGCCCCGTCGCCCGCAATCACCAACACGTCCTTCACCTTGTCCGGAAACCTGAGCCGGAGCGCCCGCTTGAGACCCGTAGCCACCGCGTTCTGGTTGCCGAACAGGGAATGGATGTTGTGAACCGCCACCTGCGAGAAGGCCAGCGAACTGCAGCCGGTTGACCCCACGATGACGGTGTCCTCGGGATTGGGTAATGAGGCCAGGATTAGGCGCAGGGCCAAGGACTCGGCGCAGCCAGCGCACAGCGGGTGCTCCTCAATCAACTCCTTGAACGTCCCAAGGTCCGAGACTCCCACCTCTCTCCCGTAGGGACCCGTGGTCACCAGTTCCTTGTACTCGGCTGGCATCACGTCCTCGAACCCGGGCGAGATCCTGAACAATCCCTTGATCACGCGTAACACCTCCTGATCTGGGCCAGAATAAGCTCGGGCGGCATGGTCATTCCGCCAAACACCCGGGGGCCGTCGATCACCTTCGTGGTGTCCTCCACCACCGACTTGATCTCCCTGCTCAGCCAACCCACCCGGTTGAACTCGGGCACGATCAGCGCCCGGGCCTGCCGAGCCAGCACCCTGACTTCCTCCCGCGGAAAGGGACGCAGGCTCTTCAGCTTTACCAGCCCGACCTCCAGGCCCTCCCGGCGGGCCGCGGCTACGGCTTCTCGGCTCTGGGACACCGCAGTTCCGGCGGCCATCACCAGCACCGGCGCCTCTGCGTGCTCCGTATCCAGCAGGTCACCCAGGTAACGGCGCACATGTTTTCGCGCCCGCTCCTGCGCCGCCAGGATCTCCTGCTGCCAGGAGGCGTGCGCGGCGTAACTGATGAAGTTGCTCTTCATCACGAAGGGATCGCGCATCTGCCGAACCGGGACGTTTTCCATGTCCATCACCGGAACCGGCGCGTAATAAGGGTTGTAGGGCGGCAGTTTCAGGTCGGCCGGCGCCACCGCCACCTGCTCGCGCGTATGCGTGACGAAGAACCCGTCGGCGAAGACCCCTACCGGGATATGCACATCGGTCTGCTCCGCGACCACAAAGGCCTTTAAGACCATGTCGTAAAGGTCCTGTGCGTTCTCGGCGTGAAACATCAGTATGCCCGTGTCCAGCATGAAAGCCATCTCCAGGGTATCCGGCTGAATGCTCAGGGGGGCGTTCACCGCCCGCGTCAAGAAGGCGCAGACGATGGGCAACCGCGCTCCCGCCCAGGTGGGGAACATCTCGAAGGCCCGCAGAGTTCCGGGACCCCCCGTGGCCGTGAACACCCGCACGCCCCCCATGGCGGCGCCGGCAACCGCCGCCATCACCGCAAACTCGCTTTCCCCCCGGAAATACTCCTTCAGGTACCCTTTCGCGTAAAGGTCTCCCACCAGGTGCATGGACTCAGACTGCGGCGTGATCGGATAGGAAATGGCCATATCGATGTTCGCCCGCTTAACCGCTTCCGCCACCGCTTCACTGCCCGTCATGAACTGCCGCTCCCGCTCCGCTTCGAAAAAAAGGTATTCCGGTGCCACAACTTGCTGTGTAGTCACGCCTTTACCACCTCCTGCCCGTTTCTGATTCGGACGCCTAGCCCCCGGCACCCGACCCCTCGACCCGTAGGAGTCTCGCCGTCGCGAGCGCCCTCGCCACCTCCGTCAACCGCTCCAGCTTCGCCACATCGACATCCCGCAGCGTGATCATGGCGTCCTCGTGCCCCATCTCGCCGCACAGGGCGATGGTATAACAATCGGTGCCCCCCCTGATGATCTTCAGCGCCACGTTGGCGTAGTGGCAGTGCACCCCCACGAAAACCCCCACGTCGATCCGGTTGTGCCAGATTGTCAGATTGGGGTGGTTCGGGTTGATCTCCACCGCCGGGTTGATCATCGGATACTTGGGCCGATAATCCGGCATGGGGATGGCGCGCGCCCCCACCGCCTCCATCAGCCCCAACACCGCTCTGGCCTTCTCTGCCGCCCCTTCCTTCCACGCCCACAGGATCGTCGGCCCCGGGAAAAACACCGGGTTTCGCGCCGCCAGTAGCCTCTCCGCGATCCTCAGCATGGCTTCTTCCTCCGGCACTACCCTGCCTTCCACCAGGGCCTCACCGCGCTGCGGCAGTTCAACCCCCATGGACGCCGCCGCGGGCGGCAGGTAGCCCTCCGGCCCGGGCAGCACCCGGTACTCACTCGCTGCCATAGCCATCCCTCCAGCATTTCTTAGTCCAACCGCCCGCCGAAACGGCGGCTCCTCTCCCGTTCTTTCCGCCTCAAGAGAAGTGCCGGTCCCTGATCACCTGTACGTCTGCCACGTGTACCACCAGCATGATCCCCCGGTCCATCATCTGCTGCAACCCCTGCAAAATACGGTCTGTCACTCCGGGACTGGTAATGGTGGCGACCTCCACGTTGCCCGAGAGATCGCCGACCCCGCCACGGCTCTTCTTCATTCCGTGCCGCCCCTTCCCGCAGATGCCCTCGTAAATCGTGAACCCGCTGGCCCCCGAATCCCCGATGAGCTCGACCACCGCATCCTTATAAGAGCCTTCAACGATGACGCTGACCCGCTTCTTAGTGAATAACTGCATCCGATCACCCCCTTGTACGAAAGGCTCCGTCGTCCGCGCAGGGTCCGGTGGAGCAACCCGTCCTCGAAAATCATCTGACTATCCCCACCAGGTAATCGGCCAAGTAGTAGTACAAGGGAATTCCCACCAGGAGGTTGAATGGCAACGTCACCCCCACCGAAATGCCCAAGTACAGGGCCGGATTGGCCTTTGGTAGAGCCATCCGCATGGCCGCCGGGGCCACGATGTAGGAGCAGCTGGCGGCCAACAGCCCCAACAACATGGTCCCCCCCACACTTAGACCGCTCACGACCCCGACCGTCAGGCCCCCCAAGGCGTTCAAGGGCGGCATCACGATGCCGAAGAGCACGAGGAACCATCCCGCTTTCCACAGGTCGGCCAGCCTTCCGCCCGCGATGATGCCCATTTCCAGCATGAAGAGGCTCAAAACACCCAGGAAAAGATCCCGGTAGAAGAACTCCACGCTGGCCATTCCTTGCGGCCCGGCTACGTAGCCCACCACCAGCCCGCCCAACAACAGGACGACGCTCTTGCTCAAAACCACCCTCTTGGCCGTCTGACCGAGGGTGACCCTCGCCTGGGCCAAGTCGTTCCGATTCTTCTCTTTAATCCACGAAACCAGCATCAGGGCCGAAATGACGCCCGGCAACTCCATAACGGCGGGCAGACCGTAGATGAAGCCCTCGTAGCTCACGGCCAGGGTGCCCAGGAACGCCGTGCCCGCCACGAAGGTGACCACGCTGATCGATCCGTAATGGCCGGCGATGGCGGCCGCATCGTCAATTCTCAGTTTGCCGATCCGCCAGAGGATAAAAAAGGAATACACCGGAATGAGGGCTCCCACCAAAACGGCGCCCAGGACCGTAAAAGCCACGTCCACCGTCAGACCGTTCTCGGCGATCGCCACCCCGCCCTTGAACCCGATCGCGATCAACAGGTAGATGGTGATGAAATCGCTGGCGGAACTAGGAAACTCAACCTTCGCTCTCGTCAGAGCGATAAGTAGACCCAGGCCAAAAAATAAGATGACCGGTGACAACAGGTTAACCAGGGCCACCTCGAATACGCTCGCCACGTTTAGTCCACACTCCTTGGTTCATTGTGCCCATCCGGCCTAATTCCTGGAAACCCAGGCCGCCACGCCCAACGAACTCGGCGGGGGGTCCTTTGGGTTCACCTGAGGGATCATCTCCCGTTACGGGTTCGCCCACAACCTCCGAGCGGCAGAGAACAAACAGCCCCCCGGACTGGCCGGGGCTCCACCGGGTCCGTGGAGCGGAGGGCTGTAGCGCCTGCGCTACAGGCTAGACAATACACCTTCACCCCGGCAATCAACGCTTGGGGCCCCATCAGCACCTGTGAGCGCAACCCGGAAGAACCGCCGACACAGGGTTCCTTGAAGATTACAGCCATTATCGTAAACCTTTGAGGGCCGACAGTCAATCAAAATCTCAAAAATCGAACATTTCTCCGAGAAAAGATTTACGTTTGCGCTTTCTGTCGTAACCACCCTGTTCCCCCGGCCGTTGCGTGCGGTGCTCCTCTGGCGAATCTCGAAGCGCTGAACTCTCAATGATCTTGTCAAGCTCACCCCTGTCCAGCCAGACGCCACGACATTGCGGGCAATAATCAATCTCCACTCTGTTCCGCTCGGTCATAGTCAGGTTAATATTGCATACGGGACATTTCATGTGTACTTAACCTCCATGCAAGAATTGAGTTACCTCGAAAAACTCCGACGACGACACTACGGATTGCAGTACGGGCAGTCCCCCGCCGAAGCCGCCCTCCGGCCATCGTAGCGCGCCCGGTTGACACGGTGCGCGCAGCGGGGACAGGCCGCCACCAACTCACTCACAAGCCCGGTGGGGTGCCCGCATTCCTCGCAGGGCAGACCCTTGATCACATCAACCACTCCCCAGCCCGGGGTTCCACAGAGGGGGCAGACTCTGAGTAGCCGGGACCCGAGTCGAAAAGCGAGCCGGCGGATGATCGCCAGCCGCGACGGGTTCATGTGGGCACGCATGTCCGTCCCCACCCATGCAAGACCGTCGGGCGAGGCGGAGGCGCAGTCCCGCAATGCAGCCTGCAGGGCTTCGACCGTCCGGAGGCCTTTGTACAGCGGCCCGCTTTCCGGCCCGGCGCTCGGCCGCACCACCACGGCGTGGGACGGAAAACCGGCCCGGTCAAGGAAGTCGGAGAGTTCTGCGAGAGAGGCGGCGGTGGTGTTATCATAGTTTGTGCGGTTAGTCACCGATTGCTCCGCCACCTGCGTCTGGAGCCGGTCATCCACGAAGACCAACAGTTCGTGGTGTAAGGGGATGAAAGGAGCGCGGGGATCGGGACCAAAGCTCCCCTCGCTGGCCAGGCCAAGGGACAGGCCGGTAGCGTCCATCCCCATGCGTGTCTTTCGGATCGCAATATCCAGCGGGGAGCCCACCCGTTCGACTTCGCCGGTAAAAGTGCCAAGGATATCGGTATCCAGTCCCGCCGGCACCTGGACCGCAAGCCCCAGTATCGCCCTCAAGGGAGGCCCGACGACCACCTCCTTTCCGTGCTTGGTGCTCAGCACAGCGGCGCACCCATTATAGCGACTCGGCGTCCGCGGCGTCCGGCCAGTCTTACGGAAACGGAACTTCGCGCCGCCGAGCCTGCCTGCGCATCCCCCGGTTCGCCCCGCAAGTGCCGGCGCGGGGCCGGGAACCGCGCTGCCGTGGTTCGCGGTCAACTCCGCCCGGTCTGTCGGGGCGAAGGCTGTGGCGTCGGGGCGAAGAAGCGCCACGATCTCCTCCGCATCCTGCAAGGCGCGGTCGGTGTCAGTACCAACGATCAGGACGTGCCCCATCTTTCGGCCCACCGTTGCTTCTCCTTTGCCGTAAAGGTGCAGGCGGGCGTTTCCGCGCGACAACACCGTTTCCCAACGCGGGGTGCCCTCAAGCCAAAGATCTCCAAGCAGATTCACCATCACCGCGGGTGACAGCAGCGCAGGATCGCCCAACGGCAGGCCGCAGACGGCCCGCAGGTGTTGCTCGAACTGAGAGGTCACACAGGTGCCGAAAGTGTAGTGTCCGCTGTTGTGCGTCCGGGGAGCAATCTCATTGATCAGCACGCTTTCGCCGCCCAAGACGAACATTTCGACCGCCATGACCCCGACGTGCCCGAGAATCTCGGCAATACCGCAGGCCAACCGTTCCGCCTCCCGGCGGGTCCGCTCGGACACCCTGGCCGGCACCCTGGTGGTGTGGAGGATATGCCGCACGTGCACGTTCTCAGCCACCTGGTAGACCCGCATCTCGCCCTGCACGCCACGGGCCAGAATGACCGCGATCTCCATCTTGAAAGGAACGAAAGTTTCCAGCACAGCCGGCCGACCACCGATGGCCCGCCAGGCGTTCTCCAGCGCACCGGGCTCGGCCACGAGCACCTGGCCTTTTCCATCGTAGCCGCCCTGTCGGCTCTTGAGGACGGCGGGGAAATCAACCTCACGGACGACCTCATAAAAGCGGCGGGGATCGTCAACCGCCGCGAAGGGCGCCTGGGGAAAACCGGCCGCCTTGAGAAACTCCTTCTGCAGCAGGCGGTCCTGGATGGTACGCAGCACGCTTGAGCTTGGGCGGACCGGCACGCTCACCTCGAGTTGAGCGATGACCGCAGAAGGCACGAACTCGTTCTCGAGGGTGACCACGTCCACCCGGGCGGCCAGCCTCAGGGCAGCCTCGACGTCGTCCAAGGGGGCCTGCAGGTAAAAGTCCGCCACCTGAGCCGCCGGACAACCGGCCACGGGGTCCAGCACACCCACCCTGTATCCCATCCGCCTGGCCTCCAGGGCCAGCATCCGGCCCAATTGGCCGCCTCCCAGCACCCCGATGCTATCCCCCGGGAACACCGTTCTCACAACTGCTCCTCGAGGACGCGGGCCGTCTCCCGTCGCCGGCGGGACTTGAGCCTTTCCCGCAAGGCGGGATCAGTCAGCGCCAGTATGGACACGGCCAGCAAGGCCGCATTCGCCGCGCCGGCCTCTCCAATGGCCAGTGTCCCGACCGGAACGCCCTTCGGCATCTGAACGATGGACAGAAGCGAATCGAGACCTCGCAGGGCTCGGGATTGGATCGGTACGCCCAGAACGGGAAGGGTGGTCCTGGAGGCCGCCATTCCTGGCAGGTGAGCGGCTCCACCGGCCCCCGCGATGATCACCTGCAGACCCCGGGCTTCGGCGGTGCTCGCGTATTCAAAAAGGAAATCGGGGGTGCGATGTGCGGAGATTACGCGGCATTCATGAGGCACCCCCAGTTCGGACAGAACCTCGGAGGCATGCCGCATCGTTTCCCAATCGCTACGGCTACCCATGATCACACCGACTCTCGGCGCCGGATCGCTTGTGGGCTTCATAGCCGATCCCTTCACCTCCTTGATGGATACGCCATTATAGCAACCCCGTCCCGCGAGAGTCAAGCCAGTCGGTGGTTCCGATGCCGGTCTTGAACATCTCGGGCGGGGATCCGCCGGCCCGCCAGCGGGTTATTACGATTATAGCACATGAACGGCCTCAAGACAGACCCGGGGTACCGGAAACTCAAACAACTGGACCGGGTGCCGTACGAGCGATACCTATGCCGTGGCCGAATTGCCGGCTCATAAGTACCCCTGCCCCAGTGGGAAAGGCCCCGCGGCTTAGTCTTCGTCCGGGAGGGAGTTAAGGCCGAATGCCGTCCGCGGCAGGGGGCCTTGGAATTCGCCGATCTGTACGATCACGAGGTCATGGTGGCCAACATTGAAGATCTGCCGCCGGAAGAGGTCTGGCGCTGGTACAACAAGCGGGCCAACGGGGAAAACACAATCGACGAGTTGAAAACCGGACTGGGACTTGACCGGAATAGTCAGCAAGCCATGCTGAAAAACAAGGCTTTCATGTAGGTCAAGATCCTGGCTTACAACCTGCTAAACTGGTTCAGACAGACCCTGTTACCCGTAGATACCGCTCGTGCGGAGGTGTCCACAATCAGGATGATTATCTTCAATGTGCCTGGGAACATCGTGGGCAACGGCCGTTACCGGCACATAAGACTGGTGGGGAATCAGTGGCTGCAAAAGACCATCGGTTTTATCAAGGCGAAGCTCAAGGAGTTCATTGGTGTCAAGACCTGGATCAACGTGATACAAATTTAACTGGATCGGTTCTTCCGAAGACTGACACCTCATTTCCCCCGAGTGGAGTCGGGTTAGTCGGGTTTGCCGTTTTTCTGGATCGGAGTATATGGTAACTGAACAAAAAGAATTCAAGGCCCATTTACTAAGGCAGATACCGGCACGTATCCCGTCTTCTGGGTGGCCCTGGTGCGTCGAAAGAAAAAACGGCAGCTACTTACCGGATTCAGGTTCAAAATTCTTTGTGAATACCGAGTTTATTTTGCACCATAAACAGCGCCAAGATTTACAACTGACCGTAGGTGTAATAATCGCCGGTCGGTCACGGGAATAATAGGCTTCATAAGCCGTGTCCATAGTCATGGCATAAATGGTTATAAGGGGGCCTTTAATTGTCCATCCGCATTGGGATCAACGGTTTCGGCCGCATTGGCCGGAATCTGTTCCGCATCCTTTACAAACATCCCGACATCGATGTCGTGGCGGTCAATGACCTGGCCAACGCGGCCACTCTCGCCCACCTGCTCAAGTACGACTCCGTCCACGGCACTTTCGAAGCCGATGTACGAGCCGGGGACAAGGGCTTCAGGGTGGATGACGAGGAAATCACGGTGCTGGCTGAGGCTGATCCGGCCAAGCTGCCCTGGGGTGAACTGAAGGTGGACTTCGTCATCGAGTGCACCGGACGCTTTACCAAGGCCAAAGACGCCAAGAAGCACCTTCAGGCCGGTGCCAAAAAGGTGATCATCAGCGCCCCGGCGACCGACGAGGACGTAACCATCGTCATGGGGGTGAACGAGGACTGGTACGACCCGGCCAAGCACCATATCGTCTCCACGGCGTCCTGCACCACCAACGGGCTGGCCCCGGTGGTGAAGGTCCTCAAGGAGAAGTTCGGCGTGAAGCGGGGTCTCATGACTACGGCCCACTCCTATACCAACGACCAGCAACTGCTGGACCTGCCCCACCGCGACCTGCGACGGGCACGAGCGGCCAACCTGTCCATCATCCCGACCACCACCGGCGCGGCCAAGAACGTCAGTCTGGCCATTCCCGAGTTGGAAGGGAAGCTGACCGGAATGGCCTTCCGGGTACCGACGCCGGACGTCTCGGTCATTGATTTTGTATGTGAACTCGAGAAACCAACCACCAAGGAAGAACTGAACGATGCGTTGCGGGAGGCTGCGGAGGGTGATCTACGTGGTATACTGGCTTACTCTGAGTTACCACTGGTGTCTATCGACTATACAGGGAATCCTCATTCATCGATAATCGACGGCCTGTCCACCATGGTCGTCGAGGGCACCCTGGTAAAGGTCATCGCCTGGTACGACAACGAGTGGGGCTTCTCCAACCGCGTGATGGACACCATTTTGTATATGTACTGGCGGGAAACAGTAGGTGAAGAAGCGCGGGGAAAGCTTGAAAAGCAACACTCCCGGGCGTAAAAGGGGACAGGCTACTTTTTGTGGATATGTGGATAACCACTTCTCATAAGTCCCGCACGCTCCACTAGTTCCGGAATCACCTGTTCCCAGGCGATGGCCATAATGTGGATACCGGCCACTCCCTCGATCTCGCGCAGACCGGCGATCAATTCCAAACCGATTTCTACACCTTCCTGGGCCGGATCTGCGGCGGAACGCATCCGCTGCACAATCTGGTCCGGGATAGTTATGCCCGGGACTCGGTCACGCATGTATTCAACGGCTCGCACGGAACGCACCGGGCTGACCCCGGGCAGGATGTAACAACGGCGGTGCAGGTTCTTCGCCCGCACCAGTTCCATGAAACGCCGGAAGCGCTCCAGGTCGAAGACGCTCTGGGTCTGGATGAAACGGGCTCCGGCGTTGATCTTTTTCTCCAGACGCAACACGCGATACTCAAAGGGATCGGCAAACGGATTCTCCACCGCCCCGAGGAAGAACTGCGGCACCCCGGCGCGGATCGGCTCCCCGCATTGGAACACCCCTTCATCCTGCATCGCCCGAACCATGTCCACCAGTTGCACCGAATCCAGATCAAACACGTTCCTGGCCTGCGGGTGGTTGCCGAAACGCTGGTGGTCTCCGGTCAGGCAGAGCAGGTTCCTAATTCCCAGGCTGTACGCCCCCAGGAGGTCACTCTGCATGGCGATTCGGTTGCGGTCGCGGCAGGTCATCTGGGCTACCGCCTCCACTCCCTCGCCCTGCAGGTGAACAGCCGCGGCGATACTGGACAGGCGCACCACGGCCGTCTGGCAGTCGGTGACGTTGGCGGCGTGCACATAGTCACGGACGAACCGCACCTTTTCACGCAGGGCATCAACCGCAGCCCCCTTCGGAGGTCCGATTTCGCACGTGACCGCAAAGCCACCGTTCTCCAAAACCTGTTGTAACTTGCTCCGTCCGCTCACTTCAGCCTCTCAAGTCCTCTCTGACCAGGCGGCGCAGACCGCCCGCATTACCGGTGGACCAGTCCTTCGGACGCTGGATGGCCAGAAGCTCGTCCAAGCGTCCCAAAGTGCTCATCCGGTCGATGATCATCTGCCAGGCACACGGGACATTCGGGTCAATCTCACAGCGTCCCTGCTCGGAGCCGCCGCAGGGCCCGTTTAGAAGCCCTTTGGCACAGCGGGTGATCGGGCAGATGCCGCCGGTGACGTGCAATACGCAGTTCCCGCACAGGGAACAGCGCTCCTCCCAGATCCCCGGTGCCGTCTTCCCGCCTGCAAAGCGTGTGTTCAGCGCTGGGATGACCGCCTTGTCCGGATAGCGCTCGGCGAGAAACTGCACCCCGACGCCGCAGGCCAGCGAGAGGATCGAATCGGCCTTCGCGGCCTCTTCCGCCAGTTCCTCAATAAACTCCGGGTCGCACTGCCGGTTCAAGGACCGTACGGTACAATTCAGCCCGTCGCCGTGCATCTTACAGTGGATGCGCAGGGCCGAGGCCAGTTCCTCGCCCTGCTGGGAGCCGCCCGCGAAACAGACGGCGGTGCAGCTCATGCAGGGCACAATCAGGAGGTCATACTTGCCCCGGAGACACTCCACAATTTCCTTAAACGGTTTCTGTTCCGCTACAATCATTTCTTCCGCTCCCCACAGTCCAGCCCCGGACGTACCGGTGACGGCCCAAGTCCGTAGATCCGCTCCACAAACTCATTCACCAGCTCCGCAAACCGCGAACCCATCGCGGCGGAAAGCTGATACATCTCCAGGCGCTCCGGCTCTAGGCCGATTCTCTCCAAGTCGCCACGCAGCTGACGCACCCGCTCCCGGGCGTGCAGATTCCCGGTCTTATAATGGCATTCGCCATCGAGGCAGCCGGCCACGAATACCCCGTCCACCCCCTGCTCGAAGGCGTTCAGGATCACCGCCGGTTCCACCGCCCCCGTGCAGGGGATGCCGACGATACTCACCGCCGGATGGTAAGACAGGCGCATCGACCCGGCCAGGTCCGCCGCCGCGTAAGCGCAGTTAAAACACGTAAAGGCCACAATTCTCAGCGGGTACTTCTTAGTCACCAAACCACCTCAAAAGAAAGTGGACAAAAACAATGGGGACAGGCACCTTGTGTGGATATGTGGATAAGTCCCCTCGTTAACTCCGAAACTCCTATAGTCCACGGAAATGGGGACAGGCAACTTTTTCTCTAGTAGTCCCTAGTCTGTGGCCCTCGTCGAACAAACACCTTCGGAAGGAGTAAATGTTACCCGACCTTAGTGAAAAAGTAGCCTGTCCCCGTTTCCTCACCTATCTACGTCGCCAATCAATTACCGTCAACATGCCCTGGATCAGGAGCGTGAGCACCGTTTCCTCACCTGACTACTGCCCGACGGTCGCTTGATCGGTCAATAAGCCCTGGATTAGGGCTGTGAGTTGCTCCCGGTGATAGCCCAACAGGTGGATCGCCTGGTTTGGGCAGCCGGCCACGCAGATCCCACAGCCCTGGCACTGGACCGGTTCGATGACCGAGGCGTTGCCCTCAAGGCGCGGCACGTCAAACGGGCAGACGCGCACGCAGTTCAAACAGGCCGCGCATTTGACCGGATCGACCTTGGCATAAGCCCCCCGCGCTTTCACGACGCCACGGGCCAGTACCGCCCCGGCCCGGCCGCCCACCGCCCGCGCCTGTACGATGCCCTCGTCCGTATGCTTCGGCCCGGTGCAGGAACCACACATGTAGATCCCTTGCGCCGAGAATTCCACCGGGCGCAGGGTGGTGTGCGCCTCCAGGAAGAACCCGTCCCGGTCGGTCGGCACCTTGTAGGCGTGCGCCAGTTCCGCCGCCCCGGATGCCGGCAGGGTTGCAGTAGCCAGCACGACGCGGGCCTCCACACTCAGTACTTCACGGAGCACCGGATCGCGGAACAACACCCGGAGTGTCTGCCCGTTCCTCTCCACTTGAGGCGCATCCTCAGGGGAGTAGCGGATGAACATCACACCCGCACCACGCGCTTCCTCGTACAGACGCTCATGCAGGCCATAGGTGGTAATGTCCCTGTAGAGGACGTACACCGCGGCGTCCGGATCGTCCGGATCATCCATCCGGAGCTTAAGCGCCTGCTCCAGGCTGCGCCTGCAACAGGTACGGCTACAATACGGGCGGTCCGCGCTGCGCGAACCGACACATTGAATGAAGACATAGGAGCCTGTCTTACGGGATTCCAAGTCCGGTACCGGTCCGCTTTCCAGTTCCCCTAGGGTACAGACTTCCGGATCAGCCCCGTAAAGGTAATCCACAGGAAGCAGTTCCCGGCTCCCGCAGGCCAGGACGGTTACCCCGTGCCGCAGTTCCCGCCCGGACTTGAGCAACGATCGGAAATCGCCCACGTGACCCCTGGCCGAAACCACCGTCTGTCCGAGGTGCACAGTGACCAGCGGATGTCCAAGACACCTTCCGGCTAACTGACTGGTCAGCGGCGCTACCGTGCGGCCCCCGAGCGCCTCTTCCCTCTCCACTATATGTACCTCAAACCCCTGGTCGGCTAGGCTCAGTGCCGCAGTCATCCCGGAGGCACCCCCGCCGACCACGAGGCCGACCGGAGTCACCGCAACATTCAGCTCGTCCACCGGTTCCAACAGCCGGGCCTTGGCCGTTGCCATCCGCACCAGCCGCCGGGCCTTGGCGGTGGCTTCCTCTGGGTCGTCTTGGTGCACCCAGGCACAGTGGTCGCGGATGTTGGCCATCTCGTAGAGGGAACGGTTCAGTCCACAGTCCCGGATGGCATCCTGGAACAGGTGTTTATGGCTGCGCGGACTGCAGGCCGCTACCACCACCCGGTTCAGCCCGTGTTCGGCCACACCCTGACGGATCGCCTCCAGACCGTCCGGAGCACAGGCGTGGGTAAGTTCCTCCGCCTTAACCACACCGGGGTCACTGATACTGAATCCGGTTACCGCTGGCACATCCACGGTTCCGGCGATGTTGGTGCCACAGCGGCAGACAAAGACTCCGATGCGCGGGTTCTCGCCCCGAACGTCGCGCTCAGCGACTTCTTTATGCCCCTCTTCCGTCCCGCGCTGGCCAGCTAAGAATTCGGCCACCTCACCGGCCGCGGCCGAACCCTCGGTCACCGCCCAGGCGATGTCACAAGGACCGCCGATTGCCCCCGCGGTGTAGATTCCGGGTCTGTTGGTTTCCAGTGGTCCGAAGCCGGTACGGGCGCAAAAGCCGTCCTGGTTTAGTTCCAGGCCAAGCTGCCCGGCCAGATCCGCCGCCTGCGGGTCTGGCGTCATCCCGACCGAGAGCACCACCATATCAAAGGTCTCCTCGGTAATCCTGCCGGACGGGGACAAATAGCGCAGCGTCAGGCTTCCGTCCCGGTTTTCGCGCACCTGGTCGATGCCCGCAGCGATAAACCGAACCCCTTCCTGCACCGCGCGCTGGTAGTATCGGTAATACCCTTTCCCGTGGGTCCGAATGTCCAGGTAAAAGATGGCCGCATCAAGCGCACCCCGGGCCTGTTCCTTAGCCGCCATCGCCCCTTTTACAGCGGCCATGCAACACACTGACGAACAGTAGTCCCTGCCGATACGGGCATTCCGCGACCCCACGCACTGGAGCCAAGCGATACGTTCCGGTTCCCGGTCGTCTCCGGGACAGCGCAGGCATCCGCCGGACGGCCCGCTCGCGCTCAGCACGCGCTCGAACTCCAGGCTGGTGAGCACGTTGCGGTACCGGCCGTAACCGAGGTTACGCAGTTCAGCCGGGTTGTAAGGCTTAAAGCCGGGGGCAAGGATCACTGCCCCGACACCGACTTCCAGTTTCTCCCCGGCGCGACTCAGGTCGATGGCCTGTGCAGGGCACGCGGAAACACAGACGCCGCACTCGATGCAATTGGCGGTGTCGATCGCGTAGGTCTTCGGAAACCCTTGGGGGTACAGTTGGTAGACGGCGCTCCGCATCTTCAGGCCCTGGTTAAACTCATCGGGCACCTCCACCGGGCAGGAAGCGGCACAATCGCCGCAGGCCTTGCAACGGGAGCTGTCCACCCAGCGGGGGGTGAGTTCAAGGGTGGCTACAAAGGCCCCGGGTTCGCCGTCCAGACGGCTCAGTCCGGCACCGGTATGGATGGTGATATTCGGATGTCGGGCACACTCCGCCAGTTTGGGGGAGAGTGAGCACAGAGAACACTCGTTAGTTGGAAAGGTACGGGCCAGCATCGGCATCGTACCGCCGATCGCCGTCCGACGCTCGACAAGGTGGACCCGATGTCCGCCCTCGGCCAGATCCACAGTAGCCTGAATGCCGGCAATCCCCGCGCCGATTACCAGTACGTCTCCGGTCCGGGTAAAGGACAACGCCTACTCCACTCCCATCCTTGACTACCGTTTACGGAATACCTTCAGGTAGGAATCGCAGTAAACTTCCCGGTTCAGCAGGATGCCCGCCGTCGCCGCCGCGTCGACCAGGGGCTCGTCGTTGACGTCGAAGATGGCCGCATCCAGCCCGCAGGCCATGGCCATTACCAGGAAAGTGCGGTTTATGAGGGGCCGGTCCGGGCAGCGCTGCGAGACATTGCTCAAGCCTACCACGGTTAAAGGCGGGGGGCTGGCCAGCAGTTTGACCTGGCGCAGCGTCTCCAGGACTTCGACAACGTGTTCCTGGGCTACGTTGACCGGTAGCACCAGGGGGTCAATG
This sequence comes from Desulforudis sp., assembly GCA_019084485.1. GTDB lineage: Bacteria > Bacillota > Desulfotomaculia > Desulfotomaculales > Desulforudaceae > SURF-60. The sequence continues at coordinate 20,613 of JAHRFU010000137.1, forward strand.
TACAGGTCCGCCGTCGAAAGCCCGTGGGCGTCGGCGTTGGCCACGATCTCCATAGCTAGGGCCAGACGGTCGTTAGCGTCTTTTGGAACACCCTGTTCGTTCATCGCCAATCCGATGATCGCCGCCTGATACTCGGCCGCCAGCGGCAGGAGCACGTCCATGCGTTCCTGGTCGGCACTTGTGGAATTGATGATCGCCTTGCCCCGGTGGACGGCCAGTCCGGCCCTGATCGCGTCCGGGTTTACGGAATCCAGGCAACAGGGCAGATCAACCACACCCTGCGCCGTCTCAACCATCCAGCGCAATACTTCGGGCTGTTCTTCGGCCGGTACGGTCGGTCCGGTACTGATGTCGAGGTAGTGGGCACCCGCTTCGGCCTGCTTGCGCGCCCAGTCCTCAATCGATCCGGAATTCCTGGCCTGGATGGCCTCTCGGATATCCTTGAACATACCGTTGATGCGTTCACCGATAAGAATCATTTGTAATCTTGCCTTCCCTGCGATGTGACGTTCCGGGGCCTCTTTCAAAACCGCGTCTTATTAGTATAACTATTTCCCCATCAGAGCGTCAATTTGAAGACTGAACTGCCGCAGGGCTTCGGGGTGTTGAAACACAAAGATGGACGCTCCGGCCTGAGCTAGGGAGGCCGCGGTCACCGCTTCCCACAGTACACCCCGCGGTTCATCCGCACCCCACTCGGGGCCGTCCGTGGTCTGGGCTTCTTTGACCTTCCAGGCCTCTTCGCCGACCAGGCAGATCACCGGCACGGCCAGCATCCGGTCTCCAAGCAACGCTCCGGTGCGCTTCCGTTCGATGATTGAGTAGGCGTATTCAATGCCGTAACCGAGCGGGCCGATCGAGGGATCCATGGCGATCCGCTCCGGCGGCAGATTCATGTCGGTCATTAGGATGTTCAGTTGCTTGGCTAGGTTGATGTCCAGCGGCGAGGTGGCAATCACGCTGTGGCCGTGGGCCAGGCAACCAGCCACCACCGTCTTGTAGTTCTCACTGGTGGCCTGCCCGATAAGGCAGTTGTATCCGTTCAGCGCCTCGGCCACCACGGGTAGCACGGCGGCGTCCTTTTCGTCCACGGAACAGCCGAGTACGATCAAGGGGCGGTCGATGGCCTCAGCCACCGCCTTTGCGGTCGCGGCACATTCCGCCGGGGAGCGGTCACCTCTTTCGGGATGGGCGCTGATCAGCCTTAAGACCACGGCGTCCGCACCCAGTTCGACACACCGCTGTGCCCACTTTACCGGATCGTCCAGCACGTCACCCCAGGCACCGGCGAGGGTGTCCGGCCAGTTCTCAGGCCGCTGATCCAGCACCGTCAGGGCGCTCACCGGCCGCGAGTAAGTGCCTCCGTCCAGGTCCAGGAAGGGCAGCGTCGAATCGCCCCCGACCGTCACCTGATTGGGCTCCCGCCCAATGGTCAGCGTATAGAGCTTCCCCTTCCATCTCTCCTGTACCAATTCAACACCCATGATCGCTCACCCTTTCACACTTATCCACAAAGGGGGACAGGCTACTTTTTAGCCCAATTTCCCCACTATTTGAATGTACTCTTAGAGCCCCAACGCTTACGGTACATTTGATTATCCACCGAATGCTGTCTCCAGCCTCATTTTGACCGAGTTATCCACAAAAGTAGCCTGTCCCCTTTTCCAAAATGCGGCGGGCGGCTTGGGAGGCGGGGCCGTCCAACGGGAGGTTGTAGAGCGGCCGGGCCTTTAGGTCGTAGGCCTCAACATCGGGGTCGAAGGGGATTGTGCCCCACAGTTCCAGTCCCAGCTCGGTGATCAGGCCTTCCAGGGCCGGGAGGCTGTCCTCGCGCGCCCGGTTTACCACCAGCCCCATCTGGCCGATTTCCAGGCCGACCTTGCTTGCCAGTTCCGCCACCCGAGCCGCAGTCTGCACCCCGCGCACCGTGGCGTCGCTGATAATGAACAGCACGTCCGCGCGCCCCAGGGTCCGTCGGCTCAGGTGTTCCAGACCGGCCTCGTTATCCATTATGATATCGCGGTAGTTTTGGGCCAGTTCACCCACAAAACTACGCAGCAGGTTGTTAGCGTGGCAGTAGCACCCCGCCCCCTCCGGTCTGCCCATCACCAGGAGGTCGAAGTCGTCACCCTCGGCCATGGCCTGATGCATCCGGTAGGAGAGATAACGATCCTTGCTCATCCCGCCCGGCTGGGAACGGCGGTCGCC
>JAHRFU010000114.1 GCA_019084485.1 Desulforudis sp.
CAGCCGCTTGTGCATCAGCCGCACCCGCTGTCCGACCTCGGAGACACTGTCTTTGTCGGTAATCGGCCTGCCCCCGCTGCTTACCCATAGATCAGCTAGCTCCCCCACCATCCGGAGACGCGTCGATGCATCGCCGTCCGGCTGCTGGGTGCGTTCCCATTCCGCGAACTGCCGCCATTGCCGCTGTTTTTGCGTCCACCGCTGATGGTCCACTGGATTCACCTCAGGATTATTATACCACGAGGATACCGCAGATCACATTCTGCAGATTTGGTGAGACAGGCTCTGAATAACACCTGCAAGCAGGGACACAATTAGTTCCAAAGCCTGTGAACTTTCGGAGGGGATACTCATTAAGATCGAGTGGTATGTACCATCACTGGGTACACCAACCGTGGCCTTCGCGGAGTACGGGCTGATCCTGAACCCCGCCGCTTTCAGGGTTCTGAATGAACCGGCGGGCGTACGCCTGGGATACGACCGGGCCCGCCGGTGGATCGTGATGCAGGCTTTGTTTGGGGAAGAGGATCAGATCAAGCAGCAGGAAGGCATTCCGGTCCGGGGCAGGGACGGCAGTTTCCGCGTTAACGGACGTGATTTTGCACGCTTCGTGTACCGGTATCACCCCGAGCTGCGACCCGGCAACCGGGCGGTCCGTTATCTGGCCTGGATCACTGAAGACGACGGGTTGCTGGTGGTGGACATGAACCAGCCATTGGACCCCGCACGCTCTGGTGTCGGCCAGACGGAGTCCGCCGACACCGATGTTCCCCTGTGGGCCCAAACCACAGCTGATTTGTTTCAAGAAACCACCGAAATCAGCTGATACGTTTAACGGTGATCTGCCACCAGCTTTATCCGATATCGACACCAGAACAACCGCGAATCAGCGGTTTTCTTTTTGGCCGATTCCTCAGATAGGCGTTGACACTCCTGGGATACGAACCTATGATAACCAAATAGACAGTGAATAAAAGGATCTAATTGGGGGTACGGAACAATGATCCGCCGGTGTAACGACAGTGAGTTTGAAACGGTTTGGGCGATTATCAATGCCGGTGCCAGGGCCTATGCGGGGGTGATTCCGGAAGACCGTTACGAGGAACCGTACATGTCCTGCGAGAAGCTGCGGCACGAGATGGAGGCCGGTGTGGTGTTCTGGGGCTGCGACAATGAAGACGGTCTGGCCGGGGTCATGGGCATCCAGTACGTGGGCGACGTGACCTTGATCAGGCACGCCTACGTGCGCCCGTCCGCACAGAAGCAGGGCATCGGTGGGAAACTCTTGTCCTTCCTGCGTGAGCAGACCTCAAGGCCGGTGCTGATCGGTACCTGGGGGGACGCTTACTGGGCGGTCCGCTTCTACGAGAAACACGGGTTCCGCCTCGTCTCTCCGGAGGAGAAGGTATTCCTGCTGCACCGGTACTGGTCGATTCCGGAGCGCCAGGTGGAGACCTCCGTCGTCCTGGCGGACGAGGGATACTTCGGGGGATCTGATTAGACTAAGGAGGGCGGTTAGGCTTCGGCTTTAAATACTCAATTGGATAGCATTCGCCTCATCAATCGCGTTCTTCCCGGAACGCGGTTTTTTATTTGTCCAAACCGAATCCCCGGTTCTTGTGTCATGTAAATAGAGGGATAAGGCAGGCAATTAAAGGAAAATGGCGGTTTCTGTCAAATTGTACATATATGGATAGAGGGGCTGCTGCAGAAAACCATGAGGCCGTCAGGCTTCTATTTGAATTGTTCGCGCCGAAGGTTCTGGCTGCGGCTTTCTTTGTCATCCGCGACAGGGAGCTAGCTGAGGATATTATGCAGGACACCTTCCTGACCGCAATGCACAAACTGCACCAGTTGCATGACCGGGAGAAGGCCGGGGCTTGGCTGACCCGCATCGCCATCAACAAGGCTCACAGCGAGATGCGCAAGAAGAACCGGGCCACCGTCGCCGATCCCTGCGTGGCAGTGCCTGATGATACCGATCAGGCGTTGCTTATCGAGGAAGATGCCAAGCGTCTGCACCAAGCGATGGAACAGTTGAATACGGACCACAAGCTAGTTCTGCACATGAAACCATGGTACGGGTTTCCCCAGTGGCGGTCCGCGGTGTCGAGGCAACGCTTCTTGAACGGGACACGGACGGTTGGGTCAGTCTGTCCTGGCAGGATGAAGGTATCTATTACGCGATCTCAGGCCGGATGTCGCCGGAGCAGGTCCGGCAGATGGCTGAGTCCCTGCAAGAAGCCTAGATAGGTGGTGTATCTTACGTGACCGAAAATGAAAAGCACACCGGCGGGGCTGTAGCTTTGGATGAGAATCAGGCTTCGAAGGATCAGGCCCCAGCTGAAGCACTTTGGGAGCGCTTCCTGGCTGCCAGGGCGGGAGCGGTGCAACACCGACGGAGGCGGGTGCGATCACGTTTGCTGCGTTCAAGTACAGCATTTCCATACTTACTGGGACAAGGATGAGCGATTAACTCCGCTTGCTGAGGACGAAAGGCACTTGATTCGCAGACAACTGCGGTGGGTGGTGCAGGAACTGGATTACCTGGAATTTAACGAACTGGTGAGAAATCGACTGCTCTACCAGGAGGCCGTTCGGAACGGTCATCAGGTCTCCCTGGATGAAGCGCACCGAATTCAGGAGGAGCGGGATGATCTGTGGAAATCAATGCTGGGAAGTGCGGACGAACCGGAACGCTACCAGCAATACTTGAAACTGGAGAAAGAAATCTACGGATACCGTTCCAGAGAGAACTGGCAGAAATCCGGGCTCCCGCAGATTGCTGAATCTGAGTCTATTCTCGGTTTGAAACAACAGTTCAACGTTAAGCTCAGTCTGCAGTACCCCGACGTTCAGGGCCGGGACTTCTTGCTGCTCAGCGAAAACGCCTGGGAAGACTACACCGAGTACCTGCTCCGGCAGGCGGACATCGAGATTCGTAAGGGCGGCTTTGAACTTGAGTTCTTCGGAGAAGAGTGGCCCCACGGTAGATTGGACCTCAGCGGAAAGTAAACACGGATTAGCCGTCACCGGTAGCGGATCTTTCTACTGTTCCTGGTCTGGAAGATACATGAGACGCAGGAGTCGATGGACCGTAGGCTGGCAGAGATTGTGGGATACCTAAAGAACGGCACCGGAGAATCTCCTGAAAAGGAAGACCGGGAAAGAAAGGGGGAGGACGCGAGTGTTCGATTATGGCCACTCGTCTGCATAGGGAGTACGCTATGATCAGCGGATCGGTAATCTAAGAAAGGGAGGGGACGGCGATGAAGGTGGTCGTGACAGGGGGGACAGGGTTCATCGGTAGACCCCTGGTTTCTTCCTTTGTGGCGCAAGGTGCAGACGTTACGGTGTTAACCCGGAGCGGAACCCAGCGTCTCCCTGAAGGTGCGCACGGTGTGGTGTGGATGCCCGGGGACGTAGCAAACAAGAGAAATCGGTCAAGTAACGAACCGGACGTCACCTGGTATAAGGCGCTCGACGGTGCTGATGCGGTTGTGCATCTGGCCGGGGAACCGATTGCGGCGAAGCGCTGGACTGCCGCCCAGAAGACGCTGATCCGGGACAGCCGGGTACTAAGCACCAGAGCACTCGTTGAAGCTTTGGGTCATACGGAACGGAAGCCCCGTGTCTTGATCAGTTGTTCGGCCATCGGGTACTACGGGCCACGCGGGGATGAAGAGGTCACGGAAGCGGATGCCCCCGGCAATGACTTTTTGAGTGGGGTCTGCGCAGCGTGGGAACAGGAAGCCCGACGGGCCGAAGAGTTGGGCATTCGGGTGGTTCTCTTACGTAATGGGCTCGTTTTGGAAAAAGACGGCGGGGCACTTCCTAAGATGCTGTTGCCCTTTCGCTGGTTCGTTGGCGGACCGACCGGTTCGGGTCGGCAGTGGATGTCGTGGATCCACCGTAAGGATCTGATCGGCCTGATTTATTATCTAATTAAGCATGCTGGAGCCCGTGGACCGGTTAATGCTGTCGCCCCAAACCCCGTAACCAACCTCAGTTTCAGCCGGAGCATCGGGCGGGTGATGGGCCGTCCATCCCTGGTTCCAGTGCCGGGTCCGTTTCTGCGCCTGGCATTGGGAGAAATGGCTGAAGCATTGCTTCTCACTGGCCAACGTGTGCTTCCAGTCCGGGCCCTTGAGTCCGGATTCAGTTATCAATACCCGGATTTGGAGCCGGCCCTGCAATCCATTTTGGGGTATAGTACATAATACGTTGGACTAATTCGGAAGGGTGAATTGGCCTTGATGACGCCTCTGCTGGCTCTGGCTCCAATAGGTGTCGGTTATTGTTAATAAATGGTACCTAGGGCTCTGCTGTTACATATGCTGGGCACAACGCACAATAGGAGGTGCTCAATATATGCGTTATACGGTTAGAGCGGGAGACACGGTTGCTAGCATCGCTCAACGCTTCAGAGTGGATGTCGATGACGTGCTGCGGCTTAACCCTTCGATTAGGACCGTCCATGACCGTCTTGTGGTTGGTGTGGTAATCATTATTCCGGCCGCAGTCGTGGTAGACTGCCCGGTCCCGGAACCGGTGATGGAACGGATTGTTCCGGCTGGGGCCGGCGTGACGGTGAGGATTGTCAGGCTGAGCAGGCGGCGCATCCCAGAACGAGTGCTGGTGTGCCGGGTCCGTGGAACGAGAGTGATCTGCAGCATCGTGGTAATCCGGTTTGGGTGTGACCGGGGATGGCGCGTTATCTACCGGCGCGACAACGTCGGCTATCCCATCGATTTTCTCAGCACCGGAAGCATGCTGGGCGATGATCGGGAGCAGGTAGTGATCGGCGGCGCTGTGGTGACCAGAAACAACCCCGGTCTGTGCTACACGGTTCTGGGCTGTCAGGGTGAAGAGGTGGTTGAGCTAATGGATCGCCTTGACCGGCCGGTAGAATACCACTCGGCCCAGATTGAAGGGGGTCGACTGGTACTGAGTTCGCAGACCGGTCAGACCATGTATGCCTGGAACGGCTCAAGTATGGTGTTGAGCCGGTAATCCGGGCACCACTGAAGAGGAACACAGCGGTTAACAAGTCCATCGCAGAGTCAGCGGTCAGGCCTAACGAAGCGGCACCCTGAAAGGGGAAGCCGCTTTTCGTCGTTCGTTCCCCGGCCCTATGTATAGCAAAAGGTAATCGCCTTAATAGAGGAATGTAATGAATCTGTGTAGAAACCAAGCGAAAACCGACAACGGTTGTTTGAAAGGGGTAAACGAGCAGTGATTAAAGCATTTGAAGTCTTTGATACAATGCGTACCGCCAACGCCGGACGGCTGAAGGAGGCCCGGGAGCAAGGAAAGAAATTCGTCGGGACCTACTGTACATTTTGCCCGGAGGAGTTGATCATTGCGGCTGGTGCCGCCCCCTTTGGCCTCTGCGGTACAAAGGAAGACCCGATCGCTTCTGCGGAGCAGGTCTTACCCCGTAATCTTTGTCCACTCATCAAGTCATCCTACGGATTCGCTGCGACCGGTACTTGCCCCTATTTTCAGGCCTCAGACCTGATCATTGGTGAGACTACCTGTGACGGAAAAAAGAAGATGTTCGAAGTCATGAACGACCTCAAGCCGGTTCATGTGATGCAGCTGCCGCACGATCCGGAAGCGGCGGCCTCGCTGGACTTGTGGAAGTCCGAGCTGAACCGCCTTAAAGACAGACTCGAAGAAGTGTTTCAAACCGAGATTACCGAAGACAAGCTACGCGCGGCGATGCGCCTGAAGAATCGGGAGACCACCGCCAAGAGGCGGGTGCACGATCTGAACCAGCGCGTCCCGGCAGTGATTTCGGGAATCCAGGTGCTGACTGTGACCTGGATGAGCGGTTTTGCGCTTAACAAGGAGGAAATCATTGAGGCGCTCGAGGCGTATGTTGACGAAGCGCTGGTCAAGGCGGATGAGGGCCTGGCCTTTGGTGACCAGAATACTCCGCGAATCCTGGTAACCGGGGTTCCGGTTGGATTAGGGAGCGAAAAAGTGCTTCGGTTGGTTGAGGATAACGGCGGGGCGGTTGTGGGTCTGGAGAACTGTACTGGTTACAAAACGTTGCGCCTGATGACCGACCCAGATGCGGCTGATCCGATGGAGGCCTTGGCCCGGAAATACCTCGGAATTCCCTGCTCCTGCATGAGTCCGAACAAAGGCCGGATGGAGCTTCTTTCCGACATGATTACCGATTTCACGGTAGACGGGGTGATCGACCTCACCTGGCAGGCTTGCCACACCTATAACATCGAGTCATACACAGTGGCGGAACTGGTTAAGCAGAAACATAACCTGCCGTTCCTGCAGCTTGAAACCGACTACTCACAGAGTGACGTCCAAACCCTGAACGTACGCATTGCGGCCTTTATGGAGATGATTCAAAAGTAAGGAACGTAAGATTAACCCGGGGCAGGTGTCTTAACAGTGTTCACCGTCGGAATCGACATCGGATCGGTTGCCACTAAAGCAGTTCTGCTGAATCAGACCGAAATTCATCGGATTGTTTATCCTACCGGCTGGAGCCCGCGACAGGCCGGACGGCAAGCCTACGAAGAGGTGCTGAAACGTGGTGCCTGCGCCCCTGAAGAGATCGGGTGCGTGGTCGCGACCGGCTACGGCCGGGTTTCCCTCGATTTCGCCGACCGCAGTGTGACCGAAATCAGCTGTCACGCCCGGGGTGCGCACTATCTCCGCCCTGGAGTGTCACTGGTGATCGACATTGGCGGTCAGGACAGTAAGGTGATCCGGGTTAACGGATCCGGTCGTGTTGAGGACTTCATTATGAATGATAAGTGTGCAGCCGGAACCGGGCGGTTTCTGCAGGTGATGGCGAATGCCCTGGGGTGCGATGTGGATGAACTGGGGGCAATGATCTCCGACGGGGAGCCGGCCAAGATCAACAGTATGTGTACTGTTTTTGCGGAATCAGAAGTGATCGGTCTGCTCGCCGAAGGGGTGCCGAAGGAGCTGATCGTGGAGGGTCTGCACCGCTCCATCGCCCGGCGGGTGGCTGCGATGGCGGCCCGAATGGGGCAGCCCCCGATGGTAGTGTTCACGGGAGGGGTGGCCCGGAACCAGGGAGTATGCCGCGCGTTGGAGGCGGAACTGGGTGTGCCCGTGGAAGTACCTGATCTGTGCCAGTATACGGGCGCCATTGGTGCTGCCCTCATCGGACGTGACAAAGTCAGGAGTACCTAATTAATAATTCGGTTCCAAAGCAACCCTGCCGTAAGTACCCGGCAGGGTTTTTCTTTGTTAATGCAAAGTCTTTTTTGATGCTAAGAGGAGTTGTTTATGCGGGCTTTGTAATACTCCCGGCCCGGTGAGGAATCCTAAGGGATAATGAAGGAGCAGCATTATCATTTAACGAGGGTTCTAGTCCTGTATCTCTTATTGTTGGCCTTGGCAACGACCGGGTTGTCCGGTTGCGGTGACGGTGCATTTGATCTGCATCGGGGCGAAGCAGAGTTCAGCGGTGAGGCCGGGGGAAGCGAGGAACTGGACTGGCTGAACGACCTGAGCATTCCGGCCGATGAACTGGAAGGCCAGGGGGAGATTTGGCAAGCCTGGCAGTTGAACAACCACCTGATCCTGCTCAAGCAGGTCCACCAGCTGGAGAGTAGCTTCTATCTGTTTCACGCCGACTCCGGAAAGCTGCTCCTGATTGTGCCGCCCAAAGAGAACGCCTGCCTGGAGAAGGTGGCCGGAGAGAAACTATTCTTTATCGTTAAGGATGTGGACGAGAACGGTGACCAGGGGTTTCCGCACCGGTTGGCATTCGATCTGGCAACCTACAAGACTGCTCGGGAGCAGGAGGTCTTCATCCGCCGGGATGCAGTGTTCGGCGGTATGGGATCGCCCCTGCTTACCTTAAACGGCATTTATCCCCGGGGGGACGATGTGGTCCTGGACTTTGCCTACGCCAAGGGAGAGGCACCGACCGGAATTCGGCCCTTGACCGTCGCGGACTATTCCGGGAGGAAGCTCTCCGTGCGCATTTACAATGCCACCGCTCCCGAAGGGGCGCTCCCCGCCACAGTTGAGGATTCTCTGGTCGGGCGCATCTCATGCACCGATCTTTCACCGCTTTTCCCACTGGACAAGATGCCCTTGTTCAGAGGCGGCTTCCCTTACGGCACGGGATGGCGCGGCGAGATCGACTTTGAGCGCCCCTCGATTAGAGTAGAAATGAGCTTGAAGGAAAAGGCGTCCTACCACGTGAAGACGGTGTTGCGGGCGACGGGACTGGTCTACGTCATTGAGTTTAGACCGGACGGGGCCGACGGTCTGCATGGGCTGGGTCCTGATCAGCTCATTGATCTTGATCCGGCGGAAGTGATGGGATTGTACTGGCGGGCACGCCAGGAGCGGAGTTTGGACGGCCTTCGCGGACTGCTGGCTGAAAATGCGGAAGTGGGCAGTGTGTCCGAGGCTCTCGGACAAACCGAACGCGAATGGCAGCGCTGGCGTCTGATGGTTATCTCATTCTCCGTGGGGGAGGCGACTATCGACGGTGATCGGGCCACCGTTCCGGTCAGCTACAAGCAAACCGGGTGGGACGGCACTCTGATCGTACGGGATGATGTGTCCTTCGGCTTGTCCCTGGTTGACGGTGTCTGGAAGGTCGATCTCTCCGACCATATCCTGAGCTTGACGCAGTAAAACGCCTGATCCCGAGTGCTGTGCTGAGTGTCCTTGATCCTATCTCTCCGACCGTATCCTGGCTTTGACCCTCAGCTTTTCCTTACTCCCTTAATCATTAACAGATCTCCAGTGTCATCGAAATCCAACTCCACAGCACGCAGCCCGAAGGCGAGTTTGTCCTGTCGTTTATCGAAGTCCGACTTGCCAAGCCCCAGCGGGAGTTGAACATAATAGACGAACGAGTCTCCGGGATTCCGGCCACCTTCCAGACTGATCAGACGCGGGTACTTCCGGTTTCCCCATCTATCCTGAACACACATCCCGCAGTTTTCCATCAGTATCATAAAGTCCACAACATCCTTGCCGAACAACAGTTTCAGCATTCCGATGCCATAGGGTCTGGCGACGTCAAATATTGGTTTTAGAACACCGTCAAATGGGTTTCCAGCCAACGCTCTTTCACCTCCTTTTTTTTACCGTATGACAACAGCACCGTATCAAGAACAGCCGCCCAAAGAGACGTGTTCTCTGCCGGGTGGCAGGATGTCTTTGCCGTTCATATCTTGGCAAGAAAAGCGTAAGGAGATGGGTTCATGGCGGGTACGTCTGAGTATGTCCGTGAGCTTCTGCCGGATTGGGCGGAGGTTAACTTCATTTTCAGAGAAGATTTCGATGGGGACGGCCGGGAGGAACTGCTCCTCGGGTACTCCTTCACGGAACCGGAACAACACTCCGGTCTGCACTTCGAGGTGCTGTGGCTGGCATCTTGTCCCCATGGGTTCGTGCGCCGTCTGATCCTCTCCACCGTCCCCGGGGCCGACTCCATGTACGGTGAGGCGGATGATATCTACGGGGTGTTCGACGCGGCCTATGCGGCCGATACGAACGGAGACGGTCGTCCGGAGCTGATCCTGGGACTTACTGCCGGAAACGGCCACTTTGTAACCCCATACGTCTTTCATTGGATGCGCGGTCTTCCCATGCTGGTTTGGAGAACGGAAGAGGCTTACGGTCACGGAGCCCTGGACGTTGTGGACGAGGGTGGAGAAGGCATCTTTGAGATTGCGATTGAAAGTTCTCGTTTTGCCGATGAAACCGAGATCGTCTCGGTACCCGAGGCCGGTCCGCATCTGCGTGAGCGCAGTGTCTGCCGCTGGAATGGGCACACCTACGTATGTGACACCCACCCCGCTTCGCGCCTGCACAGCGGATATCAGGCGGCTGTATCCTTCCTTTGGAGCCTCTGGAAAGGAGACTATGAGATCGCCTATCGTCTGACACTCCTGCCCACCTTTCTCGGGCTAGACGGCCTGGACGACAGCAGCCTGGATGCCTTCCGGCGGCAGGTCGATGAGCAACTTAGGCCGGCTCTGGTACGAAACCTTGATCGAGGGGGCCTATTACCGGAGCCGTCGCACAGTTTCTGCTGGTTTGAAGGGGCTGAAGATTTCTTCAGCCTGGGCCTGATGGGTGACAAGGACGGGGTGAAGGTTGTCTCGGTCTATGTTAATCCAAAGGACGAGGTTCTCGGATAGACCGTCCGAGGGGTGGCCCGAAATAGTGTACAGTGTTCGGCAACAATGTGCTAGAATATGGGGGAGGCTAGGGCTCCATACGGACCTAAGTTTTAACCCCCGTTTTGTAAAGCGGCCTTGACATTTGGCGCGATGGACGCGATAATGTAAAGGAAGATTTACAGAGCGGGGGTGTGCTGTTGGGTGCAGAACAGAGTGAGGGATCTGCGTAATGAGTCCAACCTGACCCAGGAACAGTTGGCGGCGAAACTGGGGGTCTCCCGACAAAGTATCATCTCGATTGAAGCCGGGCGTTATAACCCTTCCTTGATCCTGGCCTACCGCCTGGCGCGGGTGTTTTCCTGCCGGATTGAGGACGTGTTTGACTTCTCCGAGTATGAAGAGGGGGCGGAGTAATGGACAATCGGTTTCTTAGAGAAATACTTTGGACCAATTTCGTTTTCATTGGGGCTTTCATCCTGATGATCATCGTCGCCAACCTTTATTACGGGACCGCGGGATGGCTCGGTGCATTGCCGTTGGCTATTCTATTGGCGCTGGCCCTGGTTCTAAAGATCAGGATCATTAAGGCCAGAGCTAAGGATGTGGACGAGAGGATGGAGTACATTACCTACCGGGCCTTGTCCATTGGTTTCTACTTGGTAGTGTCGGGCATCCTGTGGTTTTACGCCAGGGAGATGGCTTTGGAAGGTCAGGTCTCGACGAGGACGATAACCGAGTTGGTTCTGGCCTTTAGCGGCTACATCGGGGGTTTCCTGTATTTCCGCAAGCGTTACTAAACCAATCAAAGAGAGCCCTGGAACACCCACAAATACGGAACTGAAACGGTGACCCGAGACCTGTTTTCCGGTATGCTGTAGATGAGGTGAGAAGGGTTGCCTCTTTTCAACGCTAGGTATTATAACGACACCGAGATTTGGTCAATAATCAACGGCATTGTGGAGAGGCGAGATCAGGTGCGTCTCCTTCTGGCCCAGCCCGAAGTCAGTACCGACCCGGAGCGGATGCCGGAACTGGCCCGGGAGATGCACGACCTGGAAGAGGTTTGTCTCCCGGTTGATGAACTGAACCACTACCTGGAGGAAAGGCGCGCGATCGAAGCTCTCACCCGGGATGATCCCGAAGGCGGCGCTGCCTTGGAGGCGCTCTCCGAGCAGTCGGAGCGACAATGCGGGCAGGCTGCGGAACGGGTATACCCGTTACTCCTGAAAAAGGGCTATCTTAGCGCGGAGTGCGAAGACGGGACGGATCTGGCGATTCTCAATTTCATCGGGTACGCCGGTCCGGAGTATGCCTGGCGTCTGGGAATCAATATCGGGATCAGGGTCGAGGAGGCCCGTGAACGGCTGGAGAGCCTGCTGCGGAAGGGACTCCTGGAGCACGTCCAGGGGACGATGCTGGGCAACTACCACCGGGAGAAAGACTGGACCAAACACATGAACCACACCTACTACCGGCTGTCCAGAGAGGGAAAGCTATACCTGCGGCGATTAAGGAACAACCCGTAGAATAACAGAGAGGATATAATTACTTTTTTGCCAAAAGCTTCACATTCCGTTCACCGAATGCTCACATTTGGCGGATATACTGGGTGAAAAAGGACAGGAGGTGAGTTTGTGAAGAAGGTCATGCTGGTGGTAGTGGTTCTCGCCTTTGCCGCTGTAGTCGCGCTTCCTGCCTTCGCGGAAGATGGAACGACCGGAGGCCAGAGTTGGTTCGCGGAACGCTTCGCAGCCAAACAGGCGGCGATTGACGAAGCAGTACAGGACGGTCGCTTGACCACCGCCCAGGCCGAATTCCGCAGCAGTAATCTGGCTCAGATGTACCGGATCCACGCGGAGAACGATTTTGTCTGCCCGACCGGAGGCCCGATGATGGTCAAACAGGGAACCGGTATCGGTGCAGGCGGGGAAAGGCTCATGGGTCAGGGTAAGGGAGCGCGGCAGGGTAATGGCTCGTTCAGACGGTGACCAAAAAGACTTCGTTACTCCACAACAGGGTACTTTAGAGAGACCTCGGGAAACCGGGGTTTCTCCTTTTTCTGGAATTAGGTGCTGGCGGTTTTCCTATGCGGCTCTCATTGTGCTAGAATAGACAGGCGAGGCTGTTGACTCAAAATTAGTAAATGAGCACAGGTTATGCAATGTCCAGGGCCGGGCCGTCAGGGGGGCTGCGTGTCCGTGAAAAAGGGGGAGCATTTGTGTTTACCTTTGAAGCAGAGTTTTTCCCGGACCTCACAAAGACTAGTGTTTCCGAGTTCTGTGGTGAGGAACTTTCCGTTCTTCTGCACACCCTTCGCCGGAACGGTCAGCTGATTGAGCAGCTTTGGAACCTGGTAGAGCAGAACGGGGCAATCAAGCTGTATTGCATCGCCCCGGAAGAAGATGCTCTTGAACCCCGGCACTTCAACCGATATGGCCTTGAGGCCCTCAGTGCGGTGCTCCAGAAGTCAGTGCGGCCGCCGGTGTTCCGGGTGATTGGTAAGACGGTCGGTCTATCCGACGCCTGTGCCTGCGAAAACTCAGAGTACTACGTTCTGTTCAGCAATTTTGCGGCCGAGTACTCCCCAGTCAGCTGTGGGGACTGTAACCTCCCAGTGCCGTTATACAAGCTCCCGGGGGAAAACGAAGACGAGTTCTACGCTCTTCGGCAATGGCAGGGGGAGTACAAGGCGTGTGATTCTCTGTTTGTCTTATCTGGTGTCGGGGAGAAATTTGGCTATCGAGAGATTTCGGAGGTTGACAGTTCCCTAACCAGGGATGGCTGTGATGTGTGCCGCGAGATGAGCCAGAAATGCAACCGGCCTTTCTACTATTTTCTCCACAGGCACATTTCGCCTCTGGAAACCTGTCCGAGGTGTGGTCAGGAATGGGGACTTGATGAAAAACTGCACGGGTTTTACGCCTTTAAGTGCGACCATTGCCGCCTCCTCTCGGATTCCCCTTAGAGTCAGTCAGGAACGAGTCAAGGGAGACAGTCCCTTGACTCGTTTGACCGAAAACCGCTCTTCTTCTGATGCCTTCTAGGATTCTGGGGCATAACACCTCTTCCGCCTAGCCGCACGGTTTAACGTAACCGTGGAAGCGATCCGTCAGGCGAATCCAAACGTCGTGGAGATTAACCTGCGGATTGGTCAACGGATCTGCGATTAGGTACCGGTGGAATCGGAGGCGATCAGTGAGGCCTATTGGGAAAGGCTTACCGGGGCTATTGAAAGATGGCAGCCTAAGCTAACCAGCAGCTACTATCTACATGCCCTAATCGAGGTGTCCGTAGTCGCCAACGACATTCGCTGGATTTCGCGAGAAGGGAAGAAACTACTGCTGGAGCACACCGGAGAGTGTAGTTGGCAGGCCAAATAGGGGATTGCCGGGAATCGGGATTGTGCTCGGAGATGAAGGAGATTAATGATGATGAAGAAGTGGTACGAAGAACTATTTGAAAACTCAGCACGGAGGTATGAAGAAGAACCTTACGTGAAAGGCACTGTCGGCGAAGTGGACTTCATCGAAGAGGAGATCGGAAAGGATAAATCCCTGGAGATCCTGGATATCGGATGTGGCACTGGTCGGCATGCCATTGAACTGGCCAAGAGAGGGTATTCAGTCACCGGAGTAGATCTTTCGGAAGCGCAACTCTCTCGGGCGCGTCTGAATGCCGAGGCTACCAAGGTGAATGTCCGGTTCATTAGAGCCGACGCCAGACACCTGACCTTTCATAATCAATTTCAACCAAAAAGTTCTGATCTGCAATGAGCGCTACTATGTGCCTTCCGAGATTACCTGGTTGTTGAAGACGCTGGGGTTCTCCAAGATTAACATCCTCGGGTGTGAATTAGGGAATTGGAGTCGCAGCCGAGAGTTGACCACAGAAGACTATGAAATGCTGGTCATCGCCCGGAAAGACTGATTAATCGGGCCGCTCCTACAGGAGCGCCGTCAGAAACCGGTACACGCCGAGCAGCTGGCCGGCCATAATCAGAACGGCAACAACCAGGAAAGCGCGGATCCACTTGTCTCCACCCGCTACTGAAAAGACGCCGCCCAGATAGGCCCCGATGGCATTCCCACCGGCCAGGATGAAACCGTAAAGCCAGTGCACGTTGCCGCTGAACACGAAGACCAGGAGCGAGGACAGCATATAGATCGCGGTCACAGTTACTTTCAGGCTGTTGATTTTCACCAGGCTCATGCCGGTGATCATGGCCAGGCTCGCGATGATGATGAAGCCTACTCCGGCCTGAATGAAGCCTCCATAGAATCCGACCCCGAAGAACACCAGAGCGGCCATTGACTGACGGGGAAGACTCAGGTTCTCCCCGTTTTCCTCTTCCGATTTAATGAACTTCTTCTCCGGGCGCCAGATGATGAGCACCAGTACGGTCAGCATTACTCCCGCCAGGATGTTGTTGAACATTTCGTCGGATAGAGAGATCGCAAATTTAGCTCCGACGATGGACCCTAATACCGCCGGGATGCCGAGCATAATACTCAACTTGGGATAGAAGAAGCCTTTCTTCTGGAAGTAGCCGATGGCTACCAGGCTCTGGACCATCAGCGCCACCCGGTTGGTGCCGTTAGCCATAGCCGAGGGGAGTCCCACGAAGATCAGAGCCGGCAGCGAGATCAGCGAGCCGCCTCCGCCCACCACATTGACGAAGCCGGAGGCAATACCCACGATGAAAATTAGAATGATTTGTGCTTCGGTCAATCCTCGGCAGCCCCTTCACCAGTTAATTAGATTAACGAGAGCTACTATATGCGCGAGACAATGAGTCGGACACCGTACACTCCTGTTTGAGCTGAACCGAACCGACTTGTCATACGGCTGATGTGCTCTATTGTAGCGTTTGGCCTAGCTAGGTGCAATACCGACCCCATTCCGGTCCAACGACAATGCATCTTCCAGATGTTGGTATTTTGAAGGTAGGCTTATTTTTCAGTCCGCAGGCTTTTCTGCGCAGTATTGAGGTGGAGTGCGCGGTAGCAGCCGACCTTCTCCCATGCATCATCGACCACGACCAGATTAAGGAAACGTCTCTGACTGAAACTGAGTTATCGGCACTCTTCGATGAGGGCACCGAGGACTGGACCGGGGTAAATGTCTACGGCACCGATCGCAAAGAACTCTGGCGGGAAGGTGTCCACCGTGCTACCCGTCCACACCCCAGGCAGATCCGGAACCGGAATTAGCGGAAGGTCAAAGCTGATTTGGCCCCATGCGAAGACCGCGAAGTAGGTAGGCCCGTTAAACACGGCCGGGTCCGGCAGGTTTGTAGCTGAGATCAGGATTTCCGCCCGGTCACCGTTCCGTCTCAGCCACAGCACGCCGCCCGGTTCCGTGAAGCCCCGTTGCGGTCGCAGGACGAGGCAGCAGTCTCCCTCAGGAATTGCCTCCGGGATACAGATCTTTTGTCCCGGAAGGATTATCTGGGATGCCGGCACTTGGGGGTTGGCGTTTTGCAGCGCTCGTAGGGAAACCCCATAGCGGCGGGCGATTGTGAAGAGGCTCTCCCCGCTACGCACCGGGTGTATCCGGCCCGGGCATTCCGGCGGGGGCGGTGGGACTCTCGGACTCATAGCAGACCACCTCGCAAAAAATATCCACTGGTCCATTCTATGCCTTCCCCTAATAAAATTGACCCCGCTCGTGGAGCGGGGTTCGTGTTTCAATGATATATTAGCTGTGACGTCCTTTACCGGGACAGCAGGGTTTCCATACCCTCTAAAAACCGGTCCACTTCCTGACTCATTCCAGGATGGCTACCGCCCGGACCGGTGAGCCGTCGCCATCGGTTATCTTCAGGGGGAAGCAGTGGAACTGAAACTGACGGTCCAGCAGCTTTTTCAGGTTGGTCAGGTTCTCAATGACCACAATATCCTTCTGCAGCAGGGTCTTGTGGACAGGGAAGGCCGTGGAGCCGACGGCGTCCACGGAAATGGCGTCCACGCCCAGTCCCTTTAGGGGGAACTGCGCGATCCATTCGGCAGCCGCCGGGGAGAGCACCGGGAAACCCACGAAGTATTCGTCACGACCCCACAGCCGACTCCACCCGGTACACAACAACACGAAGTCACTCGCCGACACTATTTCGCGGTAGGGTTCCAAATCATCCTGGCCGACCGTGCTTTTCCCGTCAGCGCTAATGTCCAAGACCACTCCCCGCCCGGAGAAGTGCCCGACCGGCAACTGGTCCAGGGTCTTGCCGCCGGGGAAAATGTGTGAGGGGGCGTCCAGGTGGGTGCCGGTGTGCGAGAAGAGGGTAATCTGACGCTCCTCGAACCCGTCCGTTTTAATGGTGCAAGAGAGAATGAAGACGGGTGGTTCAGTGCCGGGGTAGACCGGCATGTCCGGCGAGATCGGGTGGGTCAGGTCAATTATGTGCACACGGTTACCTCCTTGTATGACCCCTTAATTATCTCACTATCCCATGCGCCGCGCCAGTAGGCCAGCCAGCCGCTTGACCCCGTCCTCGATGAGGGCCGGTGTGGAATTCGAGAAATTCAGGCGCAGGCAGTTTTCACCGCCGCCATTGGGAAAGAAACTGATCCCCGGTACGTAGGCCACCTTTTCTTCCACAGCTTCATGGAGCATATCCACAGCGTCCAGTCCCATCGGCAAAGTGACCCAGAGGAACATGCCACCTTCCGGTTCCGTCCAGTGGACACCGGCCGGAAAGGTGCGGCGAATGGCATCAGCCATAGTGTCCCGCCGCCGTCCATACTCCACCCGGATTCTGCCGAGGTGTCCGGTAACATCGCTGGTGACCAGGTATTGGTGAACCGTGCGCTGGACGAAGCTGGAGGTGTGCAGGTCGGTGCCCTGCTTCGCCAGAACCAGCTTGGACATCAGGTCGGGTTGGGCAATGATCCAGCCCAGGCGCATACCAGGGGCAACGGTTTTGGAGAAGGTGCTCAGATAGATCACCCAACCGTTTTGATCAAAACTAGCCAAGGGGGGCAGCACCTCCCCGGAAAAGCGCAGTTCGCTGTAGGGGTCGTCCTCGATCACCGGGACGCCGTATTCCGCCGCGAGACCGGCTACGGCCTGCCTCCGCTTCAGGGACATGGTCTCCCCGGTGGGGTTGGCGAAGGTCGGCGTTAGGTAGATCAGTTTTGGGTGTGCTTCCCGTATGGCCTGCTCCAAGGATTCCGGGATTACACCCTCCGCATCGGCCCCCACCGTCACGAAGCGGGCCTCGTAACTGGAAAACACCTGGATCGCTCCCAGATAGCTCGGCCTCTGCAGAATAACCGTGTCGCCGGGATCGAGGAACAGCTTGGCCAGGAGGTCCAGTGCCTGCTGCGAACCGTTGGTCAGCAGCACCTCGTTGGGGCCAACGCCGATTTCCTTCAGACGCATGGTCTCCGCAATATACTCTCTTAACGGCGGATAACCCTCTGTAGAACTGTACTGCAGGGCGGATGGATCGCCGTTACCGAGCACCTCATTTACCGCGCGCCGCACATCCTCCAAGGGGAACAGCTCCGGGGCCGGCAGCCCGCCGGCAAAAGAGATCACCTCCGGGCGTTCGGTCACCTTCAGGATCTCCCTGATGGCCGAACTCCGCATCTCCCGGACTCTCTGCGCAAAAGCATAATCCATTTGGCATTTCTCCTGTCCAATGACACTGTTATTCTGAAAGTATATTGAATCTGCCGAACGAAGGAAAGAGCCAATTGGATATATGATGAGGCTATCCAATTTCTGATGGTGTTATCGGTTTGGGAAAAACCGCATCCGAATTACGTAGTACATGGTAAAGGTAAAGCTTAGCCGACAAGAGAAGTGTGTCCGGAAAGCTATTTCCAGAGGTGCTCTTACGCAACTTGCTGATGTTTCAGATCGAGCCGCACCGTCCCTTCTGGCGGCAGCTGAGAAGCGGGGGCTGGAGTTGGAGCGGTCGTATCGATGACGATACCGGACAACTCATCTACTTCGACATCCCTCACGAGGATCTGCCCCGGGGTGGCACAGTGAATTTTATCTTAAAGAATCCGGAGGTGCTGGTGAACGGACCCTGGGAGTTTCGGATTGAACGGCCCGGCATTACCGGAACCTAGTGGTGGGAACCAGTCCTAGGTATCAGGCTACCGTATCAATGTCTTCATCATGTACTCAGAACTCCTGTTTCGACGCACTTAGTTGGTGTTGGAAAAATTCTGTCGTACCGGAAACCAGGATGCCCCGGACGGCGTCATAACGGGTAGCAGAGTAATCCATATGAGAGAGGGGTTTTCCGGTGGCCAAGAGACTGTCCCGCTACTCGGTACTCATCCCGGCGCTTCTGTTTGCCTGCCTGATGTTCGTCTTGCCAGCGTCGGCACTGGAGCGCGACGTCCAGGCGAAGGCCGTACTGCTTCCCGCCTCAGGAGCACAGAGTGATGCCCAGGCCAAAGTCTCCCTGGAACAGGCGATCAGGATTGCCAAGGGCGTCTTCACGATTCCGGCCGAGTATATGCAGTTCAGTTCGGACTATATGGCCAGCGCCGAAGAGGCCGTATGGAATTTGCGGTGGTTCGCGGAAGGTTCCCCCGGCGGGAGCTTCCACGTTACCGTGAGTGCCGTTAACGGTGAGGTGATTAACGTTTCCTACCACAAGGGGTATGTCCCGGGGAAGAAATACAGTGGTTTCCCGAAGTACAGCAGAGAGGATGCTCAGGTGATTGCCGAGAAAGCGGCAGCTAAGTTGCAGGCTGAACGTTATGCCCAGTCCAGGCTGATGCCTGAGCCGGTTTACGACCGGCCCTACCTGCCTAGCCCGGGCACTCGTGACTATCCGGTGACGTACCAGTTCCGGTTCCAGCGTCTCAGTGCAGGGATTCCTGTGACCGAGAATGTGATCCACGTCGAGGTTAACGGCGAAACCGGAGAGGTCCAGCATTTCAACGTCTGGTGGGATGTTAAAGCGAAGCTCCCGTCGGCCGCTGGGCATATCGACCAGAACCGGGCGAGGCAGATCTTCAACCAGGATGGTTTGGAACTGGCCTACGTGTTCTCTGGAGCCCGGGATCGTGATGACGGCAGCCGACCCTACCTAGCTTATCGGTTGCGTGACGGCGGTTTCCTGCTTGACGCCATAACCGGCATACTGATCGACCCCGACGGGGAGTTCTATTTCGCCGGTGACTTGGGATCTGGTGGAATGGGCGGCTCAGAGGCTCAGAAACTGATTTCCAGCAGACTCTCCCCGGAAGAGTCCGCTACCGTGGAAGAAACCAAGGGTTTGCTTACGGCGGAAGCAGCTCGCCGAGCAGCTGAAGCGGCCTACACGCCTCCTTCCGGTGTCAGTTTGAACCGCTCGCACCTCTCCCCGAACTGGAATGCTCCGGGGAACAAGGTATGGGAACTCGGCTACGGCAGTGAGGAGCAACAGACAAGCGTCTCTATGACCGTTGATGCCCGTACGGGCGAGTTCCTGCATTTCAGTGCCTATGAGGGAAGCAAGATTGACTATTTCCAGACTCCCGCGGTGAAGTTCAGTGAGGCCCAGGCCCGCACGATAGCGGAGGCACTGATGCGCCAACTTCATCCCGAGAAAGCAAAACAGGTAACCTTCAAGAATACCAGGCGCGAGCTTGGTCCTTGGGCGGAGCAGGGAGAGCCGCTGCCCCGGGCCTACAGCTTCAGCTATGCGCGCTTGATAAACGGAATCCCGTATCCCGATAACGGCTTCTATATTGTCGTTGATTCCACCACCGGTGAGGTTTCCAGCTACGGCCTAAACTGGTGGGACACCGAGTTCCCGGCAGCGGAAGGGATTATCGGCAAGGATCGGGCGAACACCGCCTTCCTGGCGAAAACCCCGCTGAAACTGGAGTATTCAAAGGTCTATTCGCGGTGGGGCCGGACTCAGAAAGAGAATGAATATAGGCTGGTCTACCGTCCGGATGGGCGCACCGACCTGCTTGTGGATGCCCGCACCGGTAAGGTGACCGACCAGCAGGGCAACGCGGTACCCGATCAGGGTCCAAAGACCTTCACCGATATCGCCGGGCACCCGGCGGAGCAGGACATCCTACTTCTGGCCAATGCCGGCATCGTGGGTGGGAATGAGGGGCGTTTCCGCCCCAACGAGCGGATTACCAACGCCGAACTACTGACCATGCTGGCCGTGGCCCACAGTGACAGTCACCGTCACCCAATGTTCGAGGTCAAGGAGGGGGCTCCCTGGTACGAGTCCTTCCTGGACCGGGCAGTGGCGATGGGGATCATTGAGAGTAAGGATCAGGTGAAGCCCAATGCGTCGACGACCCGCCTGGAGGCCACCCGGTTCCTGGTCAACGCCAAGGGATTCGGTCCTCTGGCCAAGAAGGCGGCCCTCTTCCGGCTGGAAGTGGCAGATGCCGGGAGTGTGCCGGCCACTGACCGGGGGTACGTCGCCTCCGCTGTCGGCCTCGGAATGCTGACCCTGGACAAGGGCAAATTCCGTCCTGGTGACACTCTGACCCGGGGCGAGGCGGCTCAGATACTGGTAAGATCCCTGAAGGGCTAGCCTTAGTATCGAGTCCAGTGTCTTGGAACGTAGATAAGCAAGGCAGGGCCCGGTGCTTCCGCGCCGGGCCGGAGTACCGATAAAACCCCGGGTGCTTTTGCCCGGGGTTTATCTGTTTAATGCCGCGAGAAATTAGTGTTGACATGCAGGGGAAGAGGGATTATTGTATAATAAGATAAACAGGATGGACTTAGTCCCCTTGGCGGAGGAGTACCCCATGCAGATTACCCGGCAAACTGAGTATGCGATCCACACCCTTCTGGAACTGTCCAGAATCCCCTTCGGTGAACTCCTGCAGACCAAGGTGATTTCGGAGTCGCAGGGGATCCCGGATGACTTCCTGAAGAAGACTATTCAGGTCTTGGTTCGTGCCGGTCTGGTTCAGACCCAACGGGGCACACAGGGCGGGGTCCGGTTGGCGCGTCCCAGCAGTGAAATAACGCTCGCTGACGTTATCACGGCGGTGGAGGGGCCGTTGGCCATCAATGTCTGCCTGGCCTACGGTAACCGGTGCCCCAACAAGGGCACCTGCCAAGTTCATCGCATTCTGCAGGGCGCCCAGCAGGCGCTGGTGGGTGAGTTGAAGAAAAAGACCTTCGCGGACATAGTGGAACTGGAGCGTACTGCGGGTGGGGCGGGGGGTTAGCAAAAGCAGTTCTTTTGGCCCAAAGAGGACAAATATGATCCGATACCTCACCAATGGTGTTAAGTTAAGGGTCAGAACTAACTTCACAAAAGGAGTCGGGTTAAAGCACCGGTTTTGAGTGGTTTTTTGAAAGTGTTAAGTAAGTGTCCGGGCCCTTAACTTGGCCCTTAACTTAACAAAGATAACATTAAGGGAGGAGAGATCAAATGGGTATGTTTTGCAACCAGTGTGAACAGACGGCGAGGGGTACGGGATGCACGGTGTCCGGTGTTTGCGGCAAGAAGCCGGAGGTGGCTGCGCTCCAGGATCTGCTGATCCACGCACTGAAGGGCCTTTCACTGTATGCGCACGAGGGGAGAAGGGTCGGTGTCGTGGATGAGGAGGTTAACAGATTCACCAGTGAGGGCCTATTCGCCACACTCACAAATGTCGATTTTGACCCGGCACGTTTCCAGGTGCAGATCAAGCGCTGTGCCGAACTGACTGCGCGGCTGAGGGACAGAGTGGCCGCTGCCGGCGGCAATGTACAGTTTACGGATTCGTCAGCATCCTTCCAGCCGGCTGGGAACCTGGAAGACCTGGTTCGCCAGGGTGAGTCGGTCGGTCTTCCCTATGACCACAACGCCGACGCCGATGTCCAGTCTCTGCAGCTGACCACGGTGATCGGAATCAAGGGGGTAGCCGCCTACGCCCTCCATGCGCAGATCCTGGGTCAGGA
>JAHRFU010000126.1 GCA_019084485.1 Desulforudis sp.
ATCCACTACCCAATGATTAACATTACTAGGCATTGGCGATCCCAGATTTAGGCTAAACCGCCCACCAATATCCAACCAGGAGAGGAGGACCCTGTAGCTTAAACTTTAGAAATTTGTGTCTTGACAATGGGGTCCACCTTGATTGGCCGCGTTGCTTCATTAGGAAAGGTAGTAAAGCTACGCGCTGATATTGGGGCATTTGCAGTTTCCCCAACCATGGCCGTTCTTAGATTCTTTGGTTTAGAGCCAAGTTTTGCATTTCAGTATATGAACTCTGCTTCATTTCAAGAGCAATTTTCATCTATGAGCAATGGCTCGACAAGGCAGTCAGTTGGTATGAACATTATACGTAAGCTACACATCGTAAAACCAGAGCTTGTAGAACAGAAGGCAATGGCCACTATACTCTCTGATATGGACGCGGAGATTGACGCGCTGACAGCAAATCTCGAAAAGGCACGGCGCATAAAACAAGGTATGATGAGCGAACTGCTGACGGGCAGACTAAGGCTGATTAAGGAGGACACGGACAATGGCAAAAATTAACGAAGCCGAGCGCAAAACACAAGACCGCGCACTCGCCTTGTTTCGCGATAAGGCGACTCTCGGATATGAGTATTACGGCGATTTACGCCACCAGATAAACGGCAACGTCATAACCGAAAAGTTGATGGCGTTCCTCGTTGGTAAGCAAAAGTACAGCGTGAACCTCTCTGCAAAGGCTGTTGACACTCTTATACGGGCGGCGGGCAATCTGCAACAGGGGCTGTACAAAGCAAATCAGGACGTGTATTCACTCCTCAAATACGGCGCGAAAGTCAAGGAGAACCCCGGCGAGCCTGAAAAGACCATTTACTTTATCGACTGGGAACACTCCCATAACAACGAGTTTGCCATCGCCGAGGAAGTGACGATAAAGTCGGGCAGTGAACGCCGCCCCGACCTTGTCGTGTATATCAACGGCATCGCCATCGCGGTCATTGAACTGAAAAAATCCACCGTGTCGGTGTCGCAGGGCATACGGCAGAACATCTCCAACCAGAACGAGCATTTTAACAAGCCGTTCTACACTACCGTTCAGTTCGCCATGGCTGGCAACAGTGGTGAGGGTTTGCGCTACGGTACAATCGAAACGCAGGAAAAGTATTACCTTGATTGGAAAAACGACACAGTCAACACAGAGGCGCAGCCTCTTGACGGTGTTTCGCTTGATATTCTCGAAAAGTGCAAACAGCTTCCCGATAAACTAGACTGGCAATTATTCAGTATGTGCCACAAACGGCGTTTCCTAGACCTTATCCATAACTTTATCGTATTTGACAAGGGCGTTAAAAAGGTGTGCCGCCATAACCAGTTTTTCGGCATCAAAAAGGCGCAGTTGAAACTCGGAAAGAAACAGGGCGGCATTATCTGGCACACCCAAGGCAGTGGCAAGACGCTGACGATGGTTTGGTTGTCCAAGTTGATTCTGGCGAACAACCCCAATGCCCGCGTGCTGATAGTGACCGACCGAGACGAGTTGGACGAGCAAATGGAGAAAGTCTACAAGGGCGTCGACGAACAGGTTTACCGCACAAGCTCCTGTGCAGATCTTGTAGAGAAATTGAATAAAACCGACAAGCGTCTGATTTCTTCACTGATTCATAAGTTTGGTGTGCGTAACAGTTCGGAAAACAATGAAAACCAAGCAAAAAAATCTGTTGAGCAATTTATCCGAGAATTAAAAGACGTTCTGCCGCAGGACTTCAAGGCAAAGGGCGATTTTGTCGTTTTCGTTGACGAATGTCATAGAACTCAGAGCGGGCTGCTCCACGAGGCAATGAAAGAGATACTGCCGAGCGCAATATTCATCGGTTTCACGGGTACGCCGCTTCTTGTAAAAGACAAGAAAACAAGTATAGAAGTTTTTTCGCCGGGGTATATCCATACCTACAAATATGACGAAGCCGTCGCGGACGGTGTTGTTCTTGATCTGCGGTACGAAGCCCGCGATATTGAGCAAATAATCACCGCGCAGGACAAGATTGACGCCTACTTTAGCGCGAAAACCCGCGGGTTGAATGATGCGGCGAAAGCGAAACTTAAGTCCAAGTGGGGCAATATGCAAAAGGTGTACAGTTCCCGTAAGCGACTTGAGGTTATCGCCGAGGACGTTATCGCCGACTTTGACATCAAGAACCGGCTCGCCGATGGTAATGGCAACGCAATGCTTGTGGCGGATTCGATTTACTCCGCTTGCAAGTATTACGAGATTTTCCAGTCACGCGGATTCAAACAATGCGCGATTGTCACGTCGTTTGTGCCGCTTGAAAGCAATCTTCGCACCGAAACCGAGGATGCGGAAGAGTTCGAGAAATATGAAGTCTACAAGAAGATGTTGAACGGTCAGACTGCGGAGGACTTTGAAGCCGAGGCAAAGCGGAAGTTCATCGAAGAACCGGCACAGATGAAGCTGCTTATTGTAGTTGACAAACTGCTGACGGGCTTCGACGCTCCGCCCTGCACCTACCTCTACATTGACAAGTCGATGCACGACCACGGGCTGTTCCAAGCAATTTGCCGCGTCAACCGTCTTGACGGCGAAGAAAAGGACTTCGGCTACATTGTGGACTACAAGCAGTTGTTTGGAGATTTGGCGAACACTCTAAACAAATACACGTCAGGCGCGTTTGAGAGTTACGCTGCCGAGGACATTGAGGGCTTGATTAAAGACCGTCTTGGTGGAGCGAAGAAGTACCTTGACGCAACGCTTGAAGAACTCGACGATCTATGCGGCGGAGTTCCTGCTTCACGAGCCGAGATTGATTATATCCATTATTTCTGTGGTGAGAACGGTGTGGGCGGCATAGACGACGAATCTTACTCGCGCAGCCGTGAGAAGATGTATAAACTTGTGAACCGCCTTGTCCGCGCCTACGCTGAGATAAAGGGCGATATGGCAAACGCGGGCTATACCGCCGCCGAGCAGGCTGATATTGACAAGAAAGTCACATTCTACATCGCACTGAAAGAAACCATCGGCAATAAAAGCGGCGACTTTATCGACCTGAAATCATATGAAGCGGATATGCGCCGCCTTATCGATACCTATATCAAAGCAAATGACAGCCGTAAAATCGGCGAGTTTGATGATTTCACTCTGCTCGACTTTGTTTTGGCGCAGGGTGAGGAACTTGGTGGCAAGGGCAAGGAGGCTGCAGCCGAGGCGATTGAGAACAATATCCGTAAAAAGGTAGTTGAGAAAATTCTCATCAACCCGAAGTATTATGAGAAGATGTCGGCTATACTTGACGAACTCATCAAGGCTCGGCGTGAGGGTGCGATTGCCTACGAGAAGCTATTGGAGAAGTATATTGAACTGGTCAAGAACGCCGAGAGCCCCGAAAACAATCCACACTATCCCGAAAGCATCCGGCACAGCGGAGCGCTGCGGGCGTTTTATGACAACTGTGGCAACGATGAAGCGTTGGCAATCGCCCTTGATAAGGCTGTCCGTGAAAGCAAACAAGTAGACTTCCGGCACAACGATTTTAAGGAGCGAAGGATTAAGCAAGCCTTGTTTAAGGTGCTGAACGACAAAGACGAAGTCGAACGGGTCTACAACATCGTTGTGAAACAAGGAGAATATTAGGTGATGCTGAACATTTCGGGCATACCGATTGAGGTTTGCAAAAAAAACATAAAGAATATGCACCTTTATGTCAAGCCCCCGAACGGCAACGTGACGGTATCCGCTCCGCTCTCAATGAGCGACGAGGCGATAGAGCGGTTTGTGCGGACAAAGGTTAGTTGGATAAAGAAGCAGGTCAGCAAGTTCGACAATCAGTCACGCCAATCGGAACGGGAATATGTTTCCGGCGAAACGCTATACGTTTGGGGCAAGCAATATTACGTTCAAACCGAATACGGCAATAAGAATTCACTTGTGTTGTCCGGCGATAAGGCTGTGCTAACCGTCCGCAAGGAAAGCACCGCCGAACAGCGAGAAAACTTCGTCCGTGAATGGTATCGGGACTTACTGAAAGCCGAGGTAGCGCGTTTGCTTCCCAAGTGGGAGAAGATAACGGGCTTGAAAGCCGCAAGCTGGCAAACGAAGTATATGACCACTCGTTGGGGAACGTGTAACGCGAAAACAGGAAAGATATGGGTGAATTTACAGCTTGCCAAGAAAACGCCGGAGTGCCTTGAATACATTATCCTCCACGAACTGATTCACCTTGTCGAGAAAAAGCACAACGACCGGTTCGTTTCGCTGATGGACAGGTATATGCCAATGTGGAGAGAGGTCAAGGTAACGCTGAACGGGCAGACACTCGACTATATGGAATAAGGCAAGGATGTCGCCTATGGGTACACGAGGTTGATGGGATAAAACAGCGACGTGCCTTGTGACCGTGGTTATGGGGCAAAAACGGAAGGGCACATGGTCAGGGAACACTCAATTGCGCCAGTGGGGATAGGTATGTTGGCGAGTGGGGGTTCGACAAGATGGATGGTCAAGGAACAATCTATTACGCCGAGGGGAGGGTTCTTTCAGGTCTGTGGGAAAAGGACACATTCAAGGGTAATTGAAACAGCATAGTAGCTTCTGCACTACTACAACGAACCCCGTTCCTTCAAACTAACAAAGCGCCCGTCGCCCACGATGATGTGGTCGAGTACCTCGATGCCGATCAGCCGGCCAGCCTCCACGAGCCGCTGGGTGAGTTGACGATCCTGGCTACTGGGCTCCGGATCCCCACTCGGGTGGTTGTGTGCCAGGACAACAGCGCATGCGCCGTGTTTAATCGCTGGTCTAAATACCTCGCGCGGGTGGACCGGCGATGAGTTCAAGGTGCCGATGGTTACCGTCTCAATCCTGATCACCCGGTGTTTCGTGGTCAGAAGTAGCACCCTGAAGTGCTCACGGTCAAGAAAACGCATATCCTGCACACATTCGTACGCGTCGTTGGGGGTGCGGACACTGTCCACCTGGTCCGGAGGAGCGACTGCAATTCTTTTACCGAGTTCCACTGATGCTTTAATCAGCGCCGCTTTCGCTGGCCCCTGTTATCGGCCACTATAAAATGAACACAAATGGCCACGAAAACTAGGCCACCTGCAACTGGTGCTCCACGTATTTGTGCGTCTCTTCCAGTTCAAGACCGCCCAGGTGGTTAGGAACCCACAAGGCCAATGAGGGAAGAGCCGGCTGCAGGGTTTTATGAACCGGAGTACTTCCCCGGCAGGCGATATCCCCAGCTGCAGATTCTTACTGTAGAAGAACTTTTAAAAGGCAAGCAGCTTGAATGCCCACGAGTAGCCCCGGAGGTTACGTTTAAGAAGGCCGAGTGGCGGACAAACTTTTTTGCCTCCTCTCGGCTGGGCAGCGGCAAAGTGGGTTTTGCATCCTACCCGGCTAACAGTTCAGCGATGCCGCCATAAAGAATTTGTAGTTCACCGACTGGAATGGAACAGCTGCCGGTGACGGGAACCCCCCTGGAACTTTTGCGGGGAAATTTTCAGAGAGCGGGTCCCTCTAATACCGCGACCACCCCCCGGCCGGCGACGCATACCCCCCCCTGCCCGGGTCTAGGTCTCCCCCCGAATGATACACAGCGTGCCGGGCATCCAGGCCGGGACCAATGCCAACAGGAAAGGAAGCTGGCGGCCGGTGCTCCCCTTCCCCTGCCGGGGTGCGGTATGGGGGGTAGCCGGTGGTCAGCAGTTGATTGTCCACGTAAACGCAAGCCGGGCAGGTACTGGACAGCGAAGCAGTCGTCAAAGCGGCAGCCTAGGTACTTCTCAATCATCGGTGTCAAGGCTACCAGTGCCTTAATACGGGTTTCTTCGGTGATGGTCACGGCAAGCACCTCCTGTTTGTTATCGGTAGCTATTATTATTTTATAAAGGCCTCTTGATATTGTCAAAGGTTTATGGTAAAATGATTATAGTTAAGAGGAGGCGACCTAAATGGTACATTGGACCTTGCACATTATCATGGGAGAGCGACGGCTGAAAATAGCCGAAGTTGCCAGGGAAGCAGGATTAGCCTGGGAGACAGTCTCAAAGATTTATAAAGGACAGGCCGAGTTTGTGTCACTAAAAACCATAGATGCCTTATGCAAGGCGCTGGACTGTCAACCGGGCGATTTATTAAAACGTAAAGAGGGGGTTTAGTTATGGCTCGGGGATCGGTCAGGCGGCGGGCTAAAGACACATTTAGTATTGTCGTGGAACATGGGTACGTTGCCGATCCGGAAACCGGCAAGCGTAAACGTAAACAGACATGGACTACGTTTAAGGGTACAAAGAAGCAGGCCGAGGTCAAGTTGACCGAACTTATGAACGACCTCAATAAGCAGCAGTTTGTTGAACCGACCAAGCTCTCCTTTGGTGAATGGCTCGATGAGTGGTTGAGAACAGAGATCCAGCCCGGCAAGCGGCCCCGCACCTATGAGACATACAAGGCAGTGATCGAACAGCACATTAAACCGGCGCTGGGTTCAGTCTTACTGCAAAACCTGAAGGCCAAGATGATTAAGGACTACTACGTCAGCAAAGGCCCGGGCCTATCCCAGTCGACCCTACAGCAGCACCACACGATCATTTCTGGTTGCCTGGAGGCCGCCCTGGGGTATGACATGGTTCACAGAAACGAGGCCAAAAAGGTCCGAGGAAAACCACAGAGCGAGAAGGACAATGAAGATGTCGTTAAACATTGTTGGGATCAGGACGAAACCAAGAAGTTCCTATCATCGGCACGGGAATTCGGCCCCCAGGCCGCAGCGTTCTACACTCTGGCCCTTGAGACCGGGTGGAGGAAGGCTGAGATCTGCGGGTTGAAGTGGGACAACCTTGACCTGGACGCCGGGACGATCACTCTGTTGAAGCAGCTGACCGCTATGGGCGATACTCCCGAATGGGGGCCGCTGAAGAGTGGCAACCCACGGACGATTGACCTTTCCCCGGGCACGGTTGCACTACTAAGGAAGCACAAGAGCCACCAGGCGGAAATCAAGATGGCCAACCGGCAGGCGTACCGCGACCACGGCTTGATGTTCGCTAAGGAGTGGGAACAGATGCAGCGGCGGCATGATACCCTGGGCCATCCGCTCCAGATGAACAA
This sequence comes from Desulforudis sp., assembly GCA_019084485.1. Taxonomy (GTDB): domain Bacteria; phylum Bacillota; class Desulfotomaculia; order Desulfotomaculales; family Desulforudaceae; genus SURF-60. The sequence continues at coordinate 7,109 of JAHRFU010000126.1, forward strand.
CATCGGCCAGCGGGAGTACGCAAAGATCATTGAGGCTGCCGGGGTCCGCAGGATCAAGTTCCACGGCCTACGGCATACGTGCGCCAGCCTGTTGTTGCAAGCCGGTGCCCCGCCTACGTCCGTTGCTGAGCGGCTGGGGCATAAGGTACACACCCTTCTAACCACATACGCCCACGCGCTGCCCTCGATGCAGCAGGACGCCGCGCAGAAGATGGCCTCCATTCTTCACGACTAAACCCCCTTGAACAAGCACACCAAAAAGCCACCCTTTTTCGGGTGGTTTTTATTTTTGGTTAGCAATCGGTTAGAATTTTGGTGTTAGCCTGTTCTGTAAACCTTGGTATTCCTGCTTTCTTGGTTGTATGGTGCCGAAGGGGGGAGTCGAACCCCCACGGGTGTTACCCCGCTGGATTTTGAGTCCAGTGCGTCTGCCAGTTCCGCCACTTCGGCAACATTTACATGTTACGCCGGTAGACCTACGTTGTCAAGGGTTAAGCCCGTCTGCGGTTTGCACACCGGTCGTTCAAAACATAAGCAGTGAAGCCGGATGAGTGGGCGTTGCTCGGGGCATGTTATTCACAGGAGACAAGCCTGAAAAGAAAAAAGCGGAGGCCGACTGGACGGCCTCCAAGACTGTGTTTGCGTACCACACGTGCTGGCAATACCAGTATATGCCTGCTGTGGGAATGTGTACATATTTGGGCCAACAGTGTTGTAATTTACTGGGTTGTACTTGCCAAAAATATTCAGATACTTTAGAATAGGACTGCAGCAAAGGAGGTCGAGTCATTGAGAGAGCAAGTGGAGACTGTTCTGAATCAGGTTCGTCCATTTCTCCAGCGCGATGGCGGGGATGTGGAATTGGTAGACATCGAGGACGGGATCGTGAAGGTTCGCCTCAAGGGTGCTTGTCACGGGTGAGCAATGGCCGTTGTAACCCTCAAGCAGGGTATTGAGCGGGTGCTCAAGGAAGCCGTTCCTGAAGTGAAAGAAGTACGCCAGGTTTAACAGCAAAGCCCTCGATCTTCGGGGGTTTTTCTGTGTGGGTTTAAGGGGTACCAGCATTTGTGAACAATATAGGGTAGCCGGGAAAGAGCAATAACCAACGAACAAGCTTGACAGCGTTCATTGAAGTAATTAGAATTATATTGGGAGAAAATAGAATTGACGTTCGCCATTATTGGTTTTGATATATAAAAACCCAATAGGTTGCCGAAGAGGCCTGATGCATGGCCTCACTGTCTGTCAATTCGTTTTTCTGCCGAGTATTTCTCGGTTTTTTTAGTTTTTAGACATACAAAGAGGATGTGACTTAATGCCTGATTCAGCAGTGTTGATTGTTGCCCTGATAGCCGCTGCCGCAGCATTTGTGTTTGGATATCTATTGCGGAAGTTTTTGGCCGAATCCAAGATAGCCTCCGCTGAGGTCAAAGCCAAGACTATTGTTGACGAGGCCATGAAAGAGGCAGAATCTAAAAAGCGAGAGGCTTTGGTGGAAGCGAAGGAAGAAGTGCTCAAACTCCGCAATGAGGTAGAGAAGGAACACCGCGAGCGCCGTTCTGAAACCCAGCGCTTGGAGCGAAGGCTGGTTCAAAAAGAGGAAAGTCTGGACCGTAAGCTTGAGGGACTGGAAAAGAAGGAAGAGGCACTCGGCCACAAAGATGCGGAAATGACCAAGATTCGGGTTGATCTCGACGTACTTTATCGTAAGCAGGTACATGAATTGGAACGTGTTTCCGGCCTTACTACGGAAGAGGCAAAGGGCATACTGCTACGTGATGTGGAGAACGAGATTCAGCACGAGACCACGATTCTAATCAAGGATCTGGAGAGTAGGGCTAAAGAAGAAGCGGATCGAAGGGCTCGGAATATTATTTCGTTGGCCATCCAGCGGTGTGCCGCGGACCATGTCGCGGAATCCACGGTTTCAGTGATACCCCTGCCTAACGACGAAATGAAGGGGCGTATCATCGGGCGTGAGGGCCGCAATATTCGTGCTTTTGAAACGCTGACCGGGATCGACTTAATCATTGATGACACGCCAGAGGCAGTGATCCTGTCCGGGTTTGATCCGATCAAACGTGAAACCGCTCGCATCGCTCTTGAGAAACTGGTGTCCGACGGTCGGATTCACCCGGCCCGGATTGAGGAGATGGTGGAGAAGGCCCGCAAGGAGCTGGATGTTCAAATCCGGGAAAACGGTGAACAGGCCAGTTTTGAGGCTAACGTGCACAATCTGCATCCCGATTTGATTAAGCTTCTGGGACGTTTACGGTATCGGACCAGCTATGGACAGAACGTCATGAGGCATTCGATTGAAGTAGCTCACCTGTCTGGAATGATGGCCGCAGAACTTGGTGCGGACGAAAAGCTAGCCCGAAGGGCCGGGCTTCTGCACGATATCGGAAAGGCCGTAGACCACGAGGTGGAGGGCCCTCACGTTACAATTGGTGTGGATCTGGCCCGTAAGCTCCAGGAGAGTCCAGAAGTATTGCATGCGATCGCCGCTCATCACGGCGACGAAGAAGCGACAACGATTGAAGCGGTACTAGTCCAGGCCGCAGACGCAATTTCAGCGGCCCGGCCCGGAGCACGCCGGGAAACCCTGGAGAACTACATTAAGCGGTTGACCAAGCTTGAAGAAATTGCAAATACCTTCTCCGGAGTGGATAAGGCTTTTGCCATTCAGGCGGGACGAGAGATCCGGGTAATGGTCAAGCCGGACAAGATTGATGATCTCGGGGCCGTACGTCTCGTTCGTGATATAGCACGAAAGATCGAGAACGATCTTCAATTCCCAGGTCAGATTAAGGTCGTAATCATTAGAGAGACTCGAGTGGTCGAGTATGCCAAATAGGCTCACCAGTATTGAATAAGTTTCTAGGTGGCGATCACTTGCGGCTGTTAATGATCGGTGACATTGTCGGCCGGCCGGGCCGGAAGGCAATACGTGAAATACTACCCGGGGTGGTTAGGGACCACCAGATTGACTTTGTAGTGGCAAATGGTGAAAATGCCGCTGGAGGCAATGGTATTACTTGGGACATTGCCGACGAACTGTTCAGTTACGGCATTGATGTATTGACCGGCGGTAATCATATCTGGGACAAGAGAGAAGTTCAGGACTTCATTGATGATGAACCAAGAATAATCCGACCCGCAAATTACCCCCCTGGGACTCCCGGCTGCGGGAGCGGGGTGTTTAGCACTGAACGTGGCGTGAAAGTTGGCGTTGTCAACCTTTCAGGCCGCGTTTTCTTGTCTCCGTTGGACTGCCCGTTTCGAAAGGCCGAAGAAATTCTGTCCGAGATGCACCTAGACACCCGGACCATTATCCTGGATTTTCACGCCGAAGCGACATCCGAGAAAGTGGCAATGGGCTGGCATTTGGATGGAAAGGTCAGTGCCGTGGTAGGCACGCATACGCACGTGCAAACTGCCGATGAACGTCTATTGCCTGGCGGAACTGCGTATATATCCGATGTAGGGATGACTGGACCGCGCGATTCAGTAATTGGGGTCAAGAGGGAGATTATTATTGACCGTTTCCTCAGGCATATGCCACGCCGCTTTGAAGTTGCCACCGGACCCTATCAGTTAAACGCCGTACTGTTGGATGTTGATACCCAAACCGGACGTGCGAGAAGTATCAGCCGCCTATTTATCATCGAAGATCAGTAGCGTTGCATAAACATGCCATGCGGTTGTCAAGCGACGAATGACAGTGAAAAGCGGCGAAATACATCGACAAACAAAGAAAAATCCCTTATAATAGAGATCAGAGGTAGTCCTTGCCCAAATCTCTAAGATAAGGGAGATTCAAATGCAGGACAAGGATACCGCAAAATCCACATTTTTGCAACTGTTTAAGCCAATTTTCAGTGACACCTACCAGGGTTTATGGTCAGCCTTAGGAGTTGATAGGTAAGCCAAGAAACTGACTGCCGTAAATCTAATCCAACTTATAGCCTTAGCCCAACTGGAACAGCTCCGAGGATTGCGCGATATTGGCGGAAGCCTCAACGATGAGCGGCTCAGCCAGACCCTTAAACTTGAGTCAATCAGCTACGCACAGCTATCTCGGAGACTGAGGGATCTTCCACCGGAAGTCACCGAAGCCCTGTTCCGCAATGTCGTTCAGGAGTGTGCCAGAGGATGTGGCTTCAATACCGTAAGAAATACGGTTGGCCGCCTTTACCTGATCGATTCGAGTGCCGTGAGCCTGTGTCTTTCCCGATACCTCTGGGCGGACTTCAGAAAGACCCGGGCCGGCATAAAGCTGCACCTGCGGCTCGCATTCCACGACGGGGAGGTCTTGCCGGACAAAGCAGTAGTCACTCCCGCCAGACAAGCGGACAAATCCCAAATGGAAGCTCTAATCGTTGAAGAACCGGACGCTTTAAACGTCTTTGACCGGGGTTACGTAGACTACACACTCTTTGATCGGTACTGCGCCAACGACATCCGTTTTGCGACCCGCCTCAAGGGCAACGCCGTAATAGAGGTGATCAGCGAGCACTCCACAGATCCAACCAGTTTGGTTAAGAAGGATCAGATTGTATTTCTTGGCACTGACGGCATCAACAAAATGGAACACCCCTTGCGACTGGTGAAAACCGAAGACACCGAAGGCAATCCGATAATCATCCTAACGAACGACTTTAGGCTGTCGGCCACCGAAATCAGTGACATCTACCGTTATCGCTTGCAGATCGAGTTGTTTTTCAAGTGGATCAAGCAATATCTACGTGTGAAACACTTCTACGGACTAAGCCCACGGGCGGTGGAAAACCAGCTGTTCATAGCACTGATCACCTATTGCCTGCTGCTGTTGCTGAAAGCCAAAACCGGCTTCCAGGGGCCGTTGTTAACCATCAAGCGTCATCTGATCACCTGCCTTTATGATCCGTTTACGACCTTCGTCCGCAAGCTTTACCGAAAATTTGGACCCCGGACCAAAGGCCGACGAAGAATGGACCATGAAGCGATATTCCAAGAAACCGTAAGGCAGGTGATAGCAAGAGAGGCAGATCACTTAAGCGATCTGACCTACGATCCGCGATATAATAGAGCTATTCTAAAATGTGGATGAGGGCTACCTATAACTACACCTTGGTTTTTGGCCCCTGCTGGAATTTGCTCACTGTATGTATACACCATAAATTCAAGGTACTACCTTCTTGGCATCGAAAAATTAGGACTTGACAGTGCTTCGCAGTTTTTATGCAACGCTAGTGATCGAAGATTGATATTTTGACCTAATCTTTTATAAAATTATAAAAATTTTTCCATTAGGTCGAAGGAATTAATGAGCAGATGGCGAATAAACTCCGCAGGAGATAACTGGTAAGGTGCCGCAATAGAAGGAGGAAGCAAATTGGTGGACGTATTAAAGGTTTCAGCAAAGTCCAGTCCAAACTCTGTAGCCGGGGCACTAGCAGGTGTTCTGCGCGAACGAGGAAGCGCTGAACTACAGGCAATCGGTGCCGGAGCGATTAATCAGGCAGTTAAGGCAATTGCCATTGCCCGTGGGTTTGTGGCACCGAGCGGTATGGATCTAATCTGCATTCCTGCTTTCACCGACATAATAATCGACGGGGAAGAGAGAACCGCAATCAAGCTGATCGTTGAACCCCGTTAATAACTGAAAAAAAGTTCGGATGCCGACGCGTTGAGTTTCCTCGAACCGTTTTAGGTACGGCTGGTTCTCCTCAGGTACGGGAGGATGGATCGGAGGTTCGCAGTGGATGTGCCCGTCTGGCAATCGGAGAATCGGGAAGAACAGGCAATCTGGATTGTGGATGCACACTGCGACACCCTACAGTTGGTTAGGCGGGGAACAATAGATTTTTTCGTGGGGCACAATCAGTCGCACCTTGACCTCCCTAGGTTGACTGCGGGCGGGGTAAAGGTTCAGTTTTTTGCGGCGTTTATACATCCTGATGAGCGAACGAAGGGCGTAGCCAGAGCACTGGATCTGGTTGATGCCTTTTTTTCGTTAGCGGGGTCGTGTGATCGTATCCGGCCGGTCTATTGTTACCATGACATTCTACAGCTGCATCCAGGTGTGGTAGGCGCTTTTCTGACAGTAGAAGGGGGGGAGGCGCTTGGAGAAAGCCTGGGGGTACTCCGCATGCTGCACCGGCTGGGGGTCCGCGCTCTAACCCTTACCTGGAACTACCGCAATGCCTTGGGCGATGGAGTGTTTGTGACCGAAGACCTCGGATTAACCCCTTTCGGTCTGGATGTAGTGCGTGAGATGAATCGGCTCGGGATGCTCATTGATGTCTCTCATTTGAGTCCCCGAACGCTGTCTGGGGTATTGAATGAATCGAGGCATCCAGTGCTTGCTTCGCATAGCAATTGTTATGCGCTGTGTGCTCACCCGAGAAACCTGACGGACGAGCAGATCAAGGCCATTTCCTCAGCCGGAGGGGTGATCGGAGTCACCTTTGTACCCACAATGGTGAACACAGAGAAGCCGTCAATTGACCGGCTGCTCGATCATATCGACCATCTGGCGAATGTCGGGGGGACTGACTGTGTGGCGATCGGATCGGACTTCGACGGATTCTCTGGGTTTTTGCCCGGGTTGAAGCATGCGGGAGAGTTGAAGAACCTTGCACCGGCGCTGATCAAACGTGGTTATAATGATTACCAAGTAGAGAAGGTCCTGTATGGAAACTTGCTGCGATTAATCAAAGAAGTAGTAGGCTAGGGGGGATGAGCGTATGCCCGCCGATTTGCATATTCATACCACCTATTCGGACGGCAGCGATTCGCCGCAGAAGGTGGTGGAACGCGCCGTAGCCCAGGGACTTGATGCCATCGCAATCACCGATCACGACACCGTGTCCGGGGTGCCGGCGGCCTTAGAAGCAGCCAGAGATCTGCCGCTGGTGGTGGTACCGGGTGTAGAGATCAACACCGACTATATGGGGCGGGAGATACATATCTTAGGCTACTTCATCAATATTAAAGACCCTACGTTGATTCACCGTTTGGGGTTGTTGGCTACGGCCAGGGACGAGCGCGTGAGCCGAATCGTAGGGAGGCTGGGGTCATTGGGTGTCCACATCGAGCTTGATACTATTCGCTTCAAGAAGGCTGGTACCCTGGGGCGTCCTCACGTGGCCGAGGCACTGCGCAGTGCCGGTGTTGTATCAACCATCCAAGAGGCCTTTGACCGCTTCATTGGGCGGGGCCGGCCCGCTTATGTTCCTCGGTCCTGGTATACACCTGGTGAAGCGGTGACCATGGTACTGGAAGCCGGAGGGATCCCGGTTATGGCTCATCCCGGACCGGCAGATGCGGACCGCATGATCCCGAAACTCGCCGAATCGGGATTAAAGGGTATTGAGGTCTTCCACCCCGAGCATAGTCAGCCTGACATCGACCATTATCTCCAACTTTGCCAACGGTATGGTTTGATTGCGACTGGGGGGTCGGACTACCACGGACATCGCTATCGCTCGCAACTCGGTCAAAGCACCGTCTCCAAGACCGTTGTAGACCAACTGCGGAGGCTTTCCCTCTAGTCTATTTTTCTCCCAAATTACATAAGCTATTGGTAATGCAGGCTATTTTGGGGGGCATGCAATGCATAGAGGGTTTGATAACATGGAGAAGAGAATTCAGGAATTGGAGAATAAACTACTACAGCTTCGTCTTAGCCGGAGAGTGTTAATGTTATTGTTGGAAAAGTTGGACCGGGAACGCACGATCTTTTCTGAGCGTCTGGAAAAGGAGAATAGGCGCCTCTTGCGTACAAATCACCAGTACGCACAGAGTCTGCTTCAGAAGAATCGTCAGATTTTTGAGCTGGAGTCCAAATTGCAGTCTTCTGCTCGGCAAGAGTCGGGACGCTGAGCACTTATCCACACCATTATACACAGAATGGCACAGATTGTTAGTAATTACGGAAAGTGGGAGATATTAGGGGGCCGCTATAGGGTCTCTTTTTTTGTGGCTTCCCATATGTTATAATCAGGGGCCAGAGGTGAGAAATAATTCCCATGCGTATTGGAGTAGTTGACGGCCAAGGTGGAGGCATAGGTAAACACATAACTGAAAAGCTTCGCCGGGAACTTCCAGAGGAAACGGAAATTTTGGCCCTTGGTACCAATGCCCTAGCCACCTCCATAATGATGCGGGCCGGTGCTAATGAAGGGGCAAGCGGCGAGAATGCGGTTGTCTTTAACGCCGGTCGTGTTGATGTCATTGTCGGATCGATCAGTATCGTCCTGCCCAACGCGATGTCTGGGGAATTGACCCCTAGTATGGCCGAAGCCATTTCTTCAAGTCCCGCACGCAAAATCCTACTTCCCCTGATCAGGGG
>JAHRFU010000052.1 GCA_019084485.1 Desulforudis sp.
CAGCCTGGATAGCTTTCACGATCTGTTCAAGCTCCTTTGTAGCCTGGGAGGACTTCTCAGCCAGTTTGCGGACCAAACCAACCTGCTCGCACTGAACGCGGCCATTGAGGCGGCCAGAGCCGGAGAGCATGGCCGCGGTTTTGCTGTTGTAGCTGAGGAAGTCCGCAAACTGGCTGAGAAGTCCTCCCAGGCTACAAAGGAGATTGAACAGATCGTGAAAGCTATCCAGGCTGATACAGCCCAAGCGGTGGAATCGATGAAGAGCGGTGCTGGAGAGGTCAGCGAAGGAAGTCAGATTATCAAGAAGGCCGGACAAGCTCTGGACAATATTACAGAGAGTGCAAGAACCAGCACCGAGTTGGCCGGAGAAATTGCCCAGATGGCCGAACAGAATGCACAGGGTGTTCAGTCTCTCGCGGCTTCGTCCGAGGAAGTGAGCAGTACTGTTCAGCAGATGGCTGCTGCGGCCGGTGAACTGGCCAAGATGGCCGAAACGCTAAACGCCTTGGTATATGAGATTAAGCGGCAGTAAGCAGGATCTTTGTTAAGAGTCTACTCAAGATCGGGAGGTACGAGTGATGTCGGCTGCAAATAACAACCAACTGGTTATCTTCCAACTAAACAGCCAGAAGTACGCCATTCCCGTGCTTAACACGCAAGAGATCATTAAAATGGTCGATGTTACTCCCGTTCCACGGACAGACAAATACGTGGAAGGAGTTATCAATCTGCGGGGGCGGATTGTGCCGGTGATCAACCTGAATAAGCGGCTGGGTTTACCGATTACCGAGAAGACCAGAGACACCCGTATTGTGGTTGTGGAGCATAAGGATGCGGCGGTAGGCATGATCGTGGACAAAGTCCAGGAAGTGGGCGGCTACAGCGAAGCAGAGGTTGAAGAGCCCGAGTCGGTGATGAAAGACAACGAATTTATCAGCGGCGTGGTCAAGAAAGACACCGCCCTGTGGCTTTTGCTGAAACTTGACAAGGTTCTCCCAAATATAACCAAGGCAAGTTGATTTAATCGGTTGGCCGGCTACCTGATTCTGATCTATGGTATGGGTTATCTCATTGGTTGACGGAAACCCGGTGTTTCCGTTCTTTTTTCGTTATGCAAAAAACATAGCTGACAAACAGGATTCTCACCCCTTCAGGTCAAAAAGATATGTGTAGCCTTCAGCAGCTGCCGAAACCCAACTCTGTGAGCCTGTCCTACTCATTCTTACTGGACAAAACGGGCCAGATGTTTGCAGTAACCGCCGTTTGACGGTGTCTGCTGTTTTGCTGTTGCGGTAATTCAGTAACAGGAGGTGGTTGAACCACAGCGCCGGCCCAAGATGTACTCAGATAAACACATCACTTCTGAGGAGGTTACAAATTTGTGGGTTCCAAAGGCTTTAATCCTGGTTGTATTGCTCGCCTTCGCAGCTTCCACGCTGTTTGGTTGCGGCGGTGGTGGCGGTGGCACCGATCAAGGGGCCGAACAACCCAAAGATCAATTCATCTCGATTGCCACCGGCGGTGTCGCCGGAACCTATTACCCGCTGGGCGGGGCGATGGCGGAGATCTTTAATGCTAATGTCCCGGGTGTAAATGCTACGGCTGAAACAACCAACGCTTCGGTAGCCAATGTACGGCTGCTTGAAGGCAATGAGACCGAATTCGCATTCATTCAGAATGACATCAGCTACTACGCTTTAAACGGTATGGAAATGTTTGCTGACGGTAAAGTGGACATCCTTACCGGTATTGCCACTCTTTATCCTGAGGTTGTTCAGGTTGTGACCCTAAAGGACAAGGGCATTAACTCCATTGAGGATTTGAGGGGCAAGAAGGTGGCGGTCGGCGCGCCGAGCAGCGGTACCGAGGCTAATGCGCGCCAGATTCTCGCCGCTTATGGAATGACCTTCAACGACATCAAGCCGGACTTTCTGTCCTTTGGTGAAGCAGCCAGCAACATGAAGGACGGTCACGTGGATGCAGCCTTCCTGACTGCTGGTCTGCCCACTGCAGCTGTCACGGACCTCGGTGCTACTCACAACATTAAGATCATCCCCCTGACCGCTGAAGCGGTAGCGACGTTGGGAGCGGAGTATCCCTTCTACGCGTCATTCACCATTGACGGAGGTACTTACGCCAAGGAGCAGGATGCTGTCCTGACCGTGGCTGTAAAGGCCATGCTTGTGGCTAGCGGTAGCCTGAGCGAAGATATGGTCTACAACCTCACCAAGGCCCTCTTTGAGAACCTCGACAAACTGGCCGCTGCGCACCAGCGCGGCGGTGATGTCGGACTGGATTCTGCCAATGAGACTATGTCCCTGCCGTTGCACCCGGGTGCTGAAAAGTACTTCAAAGAGCAGGGCGTCCTGTAGTTCATGATGAATAACGGGAATGGTCGGGCATTCGTCTGGAATGCCCGACCTGTCTTCCTGTTTCTGGTTTTGCTCATTCTGCTATTATTGGTGGGAATTCACTTCTTTCACACCCCCCGGATCCAGGTTTCGTTGCCGAATGAGGGTCGGATCCTGTACGAGGCGCGGGTATCACCGGGAGATCGTTTCATCTATTCTTTTGTGCATTCCGTTGAACACCAGCTTGTTTCTGAGGTCTTTGAGATCGGATCGGACTACCGGATCTATCTGGTTGAAGCTGCATCCGGAGGACTGGGCGCAGGCCTGCCCTACGGGGCTGAAGGCCGGGTCCTGGTTGACAACGGATTAATCAGGGTCACAGAACTTAACCGTTTGGTACCAGGTCTGGTTCTGAAGGCCAGTCCCTTCACATCCTGCTCACTTCGTTTTTCGGACGCTGATCTGAATCTGAGTGAGGCCGGCCTAGCCGGAAAAGAGATCGAGATAAAGGTTTTTAAACCCGGATTTGGGTTGCGGCAGTATTCCCCGGATAATCGACCATCTGTACCTCGGAACCGAGGGTATCTTCTCGATCCCGCTCGGGGTTTCCGCGACCTACATTGTGGTCTTCATTCTTTTGGTTCTTTCCTCTCCGTTACCGGGGCCGGCAAGATGTTTATCGATCTGGCTCGGTACATTTACTATTCCGTTGATGAAAAAGGTGGGATTTAAGCCTCACGTAGCTTTAAGGGTCGTCGTTAATAAAAGCAATCCTCCTATGATAGCGGATGGCTCTTATAATTATAAGAAACCTGATCGAAACAGTCAAAGTTAGAGGAGGGATAAAACAAAAAGCCCACTTCGTTTAGCGAAGCGGGCTTCATAACTCTACAGTTACTAACAGTTACAGCGATATTCGAGCAATCGCTGCCCCTCCTTAGTCAGGTTCCAAAACGGACCGGTCGGGTACACCAGGCCCATTTGTCGGAGAGTCTGAAGATCCTCATTGGTGATGTCCCTCGTTTGAGCCTTTGAGACTCTTTCTTCCAGCTTCTGCGGGTGCAGGGGATACTGCTGTTTATGCATTGAGAGCAGCAGCTCCTGCTGGCGAGGGGGTAGTGAATACCAGAATCCATTGGCCATCATCATTCCTCCAAGAGAGGTCTACCGCTATCGTAAAGACAAGAGGCGATGTTTGTCAATATTCCTGTCATCCTGCCCTTTACGGAAAAGGGGCGGTTGTTTCACAGAACGGACACGATACTGCCGAATACTCGGTGTTATAATGTACAGGATAAGATCAAAGGAACAGAGGGCGCAGGTGTCGAAACTCTACATAGATTGGCGATTTGTAGCATAGGGAGGCGTCTGCTTTGTCGCGTGGTGCACGTATTCTCCGTTTTGTTTCCGGAATCTTGTTTATCGGGGCCGCCATAATGACCTACCTAGCCTTCGAGCCTGGAACGATTACAACTTTAATTGCCGTTATCTTTGCGATCATCGGGGTCTCGAACATCTTATTGACTTTTGTTCTGGACCGGGTTTTTCGTGACAAACAGGACGGCGAAGTTCAGTAACCGCCTACTGCGGGTATCCCTAACAGATATTGACCGCGGCACACATTTGTGCTACAATTCTTATTAATGTGATAAGCATTGAGGGGGATTAGTCGTCGGACTAGCGACAACCTCTACTTAGAAAGGGCAGAATACATTGAAGCTCTCAACGCGCATCAGGTATGGAACCAGAGCCCTGGTAGACATCGCCAGATACGATGGTAATGGACCGGTTTCGCTTCGAGATATTGCAAAAAGACAAGACGTATCGCAGCCTTACCTGGAGCAGCTCATCCTTCTCTTAAAGGCGGCAGGACTGGTTCGGAGTATTCGTGGGGCTCGAGGCGGATTCTTGCTTGCCAAGGACGCTTCCCAGGTTACGGTTGCCGAGATTGTAACGGTTTTGGGCGGAAGCATTATGGTCTGTGACTGTGTCGGTAACCCCGAAGTGTGCGCCCGGGCAGAGGACTGCGTACTTCGCGATCTTTGGACGGATGTTTCATGTGCGGTTACAGACGTGCTCGGTTCTACTACCCTAAGATCGCTGGTCGAAAAGGAAATGGACAGGGAGTACGGAAGAGAGCTTGGTAAGGAGCCAATTAGATAATTAAGAAGTTGATCAGTAAGCAAACATTAGTGCAGGGCATGGCAGGAAGAAAGGGGGAAGGCCAATGAACAGGTTGAATATGGTGGAAGACGAGATGAAGACCGTGGAGTTTTTCGATGATGGTCACATTCCCATGGAGTCGTACCTGCGTCTAGGGTCGGCCATGATTCGCGAAGTCCTTCGTGACATCAAGCTGGGACCGAGAGGCGAGAACAGGTCCCGTTACCTTTCGGCGGTCAGTTTTCTGCGCTCGTCATTGTTTGAAATGATCTGTGACGTGCAGGGTCTCGACGCTGCTCTCACCAAGAAGCATATTCTGCAGCTCTCATCGACCAAGAATCTACCGCTGGTTCGGAGCCGAAATAAGTGGAAGCCCAAGCGGACATTCCGTTGGGTTGAGGATTCTCAGCGGGTTGTTAACTAGTCGGACAAACGTACCGGAGTCTCTGTACCGAGACTCCGGTTTTTTGTTAAGTTAAGGGCCAGAACCGGCCAGGACACTAACTTAACAAATTGCCAAAAGGGGGGCAGTCCCCCCTTTCTTGCTGTTCTGTATTTTTGCGCCACAATATGATAACTTTAAACAAAGAACCACGCTTTTCCACAAGGGTATATGCCTAGAGCGAAGGGGAAGGATACGGATTTGAAAAAGTTAGAGCAATTGAAGAAACAACTCCTGGCTGAAGTGACCGATAATCACGGTTTTCTGGAAGTGAAAGACGGGAAGCGGTTGTTTTACCGCTACTGGCTGCCGGACGGGAATCCGAAATGCGTAATTCTTTTTGTTCACGGCCTTTCATTGCACAGCGGCTCGGCTCCTTACGGGGCAAACATTGCCGAACCCGTGCTTCGGGACTACGGTGCCGCTGTTTACGCTTTTGACATGCGCGGCCATGGTTTTTCCAACGGGGTCGGGGGTGACTACCCGAAAATTGACCTGGTAATGGATGACCTGGCGCGACAGGTTGAATTCATTAAGTCGCAACACCGCAAGGTTCCGGTATTCCTCTATGGGCACGATGTCGGGGGCCTGCAGGTGATGAACTATGCGGGGAACTATGGAACCTCGCTCAGCGGTTCGATTGTGACAGGGTACGCTCCCACCGTGCGCATGGATCATTACCAGATGGGCAAGCCCGGCTTTGGAGAACAACTGAAAATGGCCTTTACCCCGCTCTTTAAACGAGGTGCCACCATTTCCCGGGTGCTCACCCTGGATCATTATGAGCGCCGCGGCGGGAAAGACCCTGAAACAATTAAGATGCTTAAGGTGGTGGCGGACGACCCCCTCGCCGTTACAGCCTATTCCATCCGTTTCTATTTCGGTTCAGGGGTGCGCAAGGAATTCGAAAACGCCCGCAAGATTAAGAAGCCCTTCCTGATGATCCTTGGTGACCGAGACCAGATGTTTGAGCCGGATCCGGCCCGTCAGGTGCTCGACGAAGTGGCCTCGAACATCAAAAGACTGCGTGTCCTGGAAAACGTTGATCACTACAGTGTGATCACAGAGGCCCAGAAAACAATTGTGCAGTGGTTGGAGAAACTGGAGATGGCCGGGCTGGCCAAATAGCCCTACGGCTGCGGTGGTTCCATCCCTTGCAGTTGTTCGGGGCCGAGGATGCGGTGGAACAGCAGCTCGGCTACACCAAGCATTGCGGCGGATATCAGGATGGCCTCCACAGGCACCACAAATCCGAGCAGGATTAGTTCAATTGCCCAGATTGTCAACCCCGCCAACAAGGTCTCCACAACAGCAGTCACCGGGCTCCCGAAGTGGGGTAGCACCCAGAGATCACCGACGGTGTAGGTTAGGCCGGAGACGATCACGGCTGCGGCCAGCCTGTTAGCAGGGGATACGTCACCGAACACGGCGAAAACGGAAAAGATGATGACTGCCGTGTAAAGGAACTTCACTCCCAGCACCCGGGCGTGGTCCAAGTGATCCCCTCCTTGCCTTTGATTATCCCGCACCATCAAGTCCCTTATGCGGATCCAGAATTACGGAACCGAACCAGTTCGATTAAATGTGTTAGAATATACGGAGCATATTAACGAACTAGGTGATTGGATGTCTATTCGACCCGATGCTGTTCCGACCGGGGAGCGACCAGTTCTCTGGACACGTGACTTTATCCTGGTCTGCCTGTTTGTCGTGTTCATCTTCATCAGTTTTCAGATGCTGATGCCGACCATCCCGGTCTTTGTGCAGCAGATGGGCGGAACACCGCTGATGGTGGGCCTGGTAAATGGTGTTTTCACCATTTCCGCCCTGGCTCTCCGACCCTGGATTGGTTTGGCCCTTGACCGTCATGGACGCAAACTAATTTGGATGATCGGCACCTTCGTGTTTGTGCTCGCCACCTTCGGCTATATCTGGGCCCTGACCATTCCGCTGCTTTTTCTGATGCGTATTATTCACGGTGCCGGTTGGGGAGTGGTGACCACCGCCTCCGCCACAGCCGTGGCCGATATTGTGCCCATGTCCAGGCGGGGGGAGGGAATGGGCTACTTCGGGTTAGGGGCTACTCTGGGAATGGTGATCGGGCCGGCCGTAGGTTTTTACGTGATTAACCAGTTAGGGTTCAACTGGCTGTTCATGGTCTGTGCCGGACTGGCGATCGGGGCCCTGCTGATCGGCACTACTGTGCGTTTGCCGGTCGTGCATTTAAATGCCAAGGGCAGCAAAGCGGCTCTTTATGAGCCAAGCTCCCTGATGCCGTCCGTGACGATGTTCTTCATCACCGTGGCCTATGGCGGAATCGTCACCTTTATCGCTTTGCACGCTTATGAGTACGGGATCCTCAACGTGGGCTTCTTCTTTACGGTCTACGCCCTGACGGTGATGGCCATCCGGCCGATATGCGGCCTGCTCTACGACCGCCGGGGGCACCGGGTGGTAATTATCCCGGGCATGGTTCTCCTGGCCCTGGGCACCCTGGTTCTGGCCCAAGCCATGGACATTACGCTGATGGTTATTGCCGCCGTGATCTGTGGACTTGGCATAGGTGCCACTCATCCCACCCTACAGGCCATGGCGGTTGCCAAATGTGCCCCGAACAGGCGTGGTGCGGCCTCGGCGACCTTCAGTTCGTCGTTTGACCTCGGCATCGGAGTGGGGGCGGTGCTCCTCGGATTGACGGTGCAGTTTATCGGCTACAACGGAATGTACACCGTTGCCGCGGGTATTGTCGTTGTCGGGTTACTTGTGTACCTGATCACTTCCGCCCCTCCCAAGAAGCGGTTTTCCGCTGTGAACGGGACTTCCGCTTAAGACACATCCGGATCATCTAGGGTTCCGCCTAACGGCGGAACCTCAATTTTACTAGCAGGAATCTAGCCCGGTGTCGGCCAAGTAACAGACTAAGACAACGAAAAGGGAGCGATTCGGTGCAAGTTGCCAAACGTATTCAAGGACTCTCTTCCGCCATTTTCTCTGAAATGGACGATCTGGGGCGGGAACTACGCGCGGCAGGGATAGACGTTATCAACCTCAGCGTGGGTAGTCCGGACCGGAGTCCCGCGCTGCATATCCAGCAGGCTCTGATCGAGGCTATTCGCGAGCCTGGCGCTTTCCACTACGCCCTGGCCGAAGGGCTTCCCGAGTTTAAGCAGGCGGTAGCCGATTGGTACCTAGAGCGGTTCGGGGTAGTCCTCGATTCGGAGCGGGAAGTGTTGTCGCTCATGGGTTCACAGGATGGTCTCGCGCACGTTTACCTGGCCCACCTGAATCCCGGTGACGTGGCCCTGGTACCGGATCCCGGTTACCCCGTTTACAGTGCTGGAGTGGTCCTCGCCGAGGGGATCATTCACCCCCTGCCACTCCTTGCCGAAAACGGTTTTCTGCCCGAGCTTGATGCTGTGCCCGATGATGTGGCCCGGCGGGCCAAGATAATGTTTATCAACTACCCGAACAATCCGGTGGCGGCTACCGCCGATCTGGACTTCTTCCGGTCGGTGGCGGAGTTTGCCAGGAAACACGAAATCATCGTCTGCCATGATGTGGCTTACTCGGAGCTCGCCTATGACGGCTACCGCCCGCCCAGCTTTCTGGAGGCGGAGGGAGCCAAGGAGGTCGGGATTGAGTTTCACTCTCTTTCTAAGACCTATAACATGGCTGGATGCCGCTGTGCCTTCGTGGTTGGTAACGCCGACATTCTGGACGGTCTCCGAGTGATCAAGTCCAATATTGATTTTGGTGTTTTCCGCGCCGTCCAGAAGGCCGGTATTGCCGCCCTGCGCGGTTCTCAGGAAGCAGTCGAGATCAACGCGCTTGTCTATCAGCGGCGGCGCAATATTCTGGTCCAGGGCCTGTCTGAACTGGGTTGGCCTGTGCCCAGCCCCAAGGCTTCGATGTTCATCTGGACGCCTCTACCGCCCGGTTGGGATTCTTCGCGGGAGTTCGTCTGGGAACTGGCCCGCCGTACCGGAATCCTGGTCGTTCCCGGTGTGGCTTTTGGTTCTCGTGGTGAGGGTTACGTACGCATTGCGTTGGTCGGTTCTGAAGCGCGCCTGGAAGAGGCCGTGCGGCGGATTGGTGAAGCCTTTGATTTCGGCAGAACGGGAATGGAGGGCTAGTTAGTTGCAAAAGCAAGCATACCAAACTGTTCTTGAAGACCTGCGCCGGGCCCGGGTCAATTTGTACCGGGAACTCGCACGTAGCGTCGGTGAACCGGCCGAACGGGAACTGGCCAGAAAGGTCAGTGACCTGCTGTTGGCCGAAGAGATCCTTTCTGAACAGATCTCGGGAGAGCAGGCCGATGATACCGAGAATGACGAACCGTCAAGTCCGACGGCCGAACCGGACGGTGAAAACATCGACTATGCGCTTTGGGAGCGAGACGACCGTTGGGAACGGTTAGGCGAGTTCCGGCGCCTGCCGCGCGGGGGAGTGCTTGTAGACCACCGCACCGGGAAGGAGACCTTTGTCCCGGAAGGGGTAGTGCGCAACGAGGCCGTCGAACACGGTGACGTTCTGGGTGCCTTTCTTAAAGGGGCCAATGACCGCGGCGGTGAAATCTATTACTTTGAGGTCCTAGCCCGGCGGGGCAGGGCAGAGCAATCGAGCCGCTTATCCTTTGTAGCCCCTCTGGAAAGCCGTAGTGGTGAGTGGGGTGCCTTCAGCGATGAAGATGAGATCTATGTTACGGTGCCGGATGCAGACATCGCTAACCTGAACCTGGTGGAGGGCGACCTAGTCGAGATTGGTTATGAATCGGGAGACCCCTCTTCCGCCAAGATAGCCTGGAAGTATGACCCGGGGGACACCTTTCTCCAATTGCGGGCATTGCGCAAAGAACCGAAAAAGGAGCGCCGGGATAAGGACGCGGCCGAGCAGGCTGATTCTCAAGTGCTGGAAGGGAAGAACATCCTCGTCGTCGGTGCCGACGCATACAAGGAAACCTTCAAACGGGTCTTCGAACGGCGGGGTGCGAAGTACAGCTGGGAGTCCGGCTTTATGGTCGGAAAGTTTCTTGAAGCCAAGGTGCGCCGTGCAGACATCGTGGTGATCGTAACCGAGGCCATGAAACATAAGATGCCCGATGTCGAAGGCGTCTGTGAGCGTAACGGGAAGCCTTATGTCTATGCCCCTTCACGGGGGGCCTCCGGGGCCTTGCGTGAGGTGTTGAAACTACTCGGCCTGGAGTCTGACTAGTAAACCAAGGAGAGACAATGATTATGGGTAGACTATCTGTTGTAGCCATCTCAGTATTTGTGGTCGTATTTTTGCTTTTGGGTAGCTCTGGGGTTTACGCCTTTCCTGCTGAAGACAACTATCAGGAAGAATTCATGCGGGCCAAGGTTTTGGATGTCCGCCAACTGGCCGATGAGGAACCAGCCACCGGGATTATTATCGAGCGGACTCTGATCCAGGTGGAGATCCTAGACGGACAGTTTGCGGGCCGGGTACTGGATGTGGACAACGCCTCCGTTGGCCACCCGGTTTATGACCTGGACTTTGCGCCTGGCGACCAGGTCTTAGTCTGGGCTGAAGTGGCGGACGGGGAGATTAGCTTTGCCCATGTCTCCGACTTTGCGCGGGACAAATACCTGTACGGTTTGGTCGCGGTTTTCCTGTTGCTGTTGGTCGTAGTCGGAGGTCTGAAAGGGGTTAAGACCATTGTCACCCTCGGAATCACCGGGGTGGCCATCGGGATGGTGCTGCTGCCGCTTCTACTAAAAGGATACAACCCGATCGGGGTTACGGTCTTAGTATCCTGCATCGTGATCACCCTCACTTTCATCATCATCGGGGGTGCCGGGCGAAAGACGGCCGCGGCCATCATCGGCACCACCGGCGGAGTGGTGGTAGCCGGCCTGCTTGCCCTCCTGGTCGGTACGGTTACCCGTCTCACCGGTTTCGGCGGCAGTGAAGAAGCCATCGGGCTTTTGTACATCCCCCAGGAAATCAATTTTGATATCCGCGGCCTCCTGTTTGCCGGGATTATTATCGGTGCCCTTGGTGCGGTAATGGACGTCGGTATGTGCGTGGCTTCCGCCATGGAAGAGGTTAAACGAGCCAACCCCCTGGTCACCGCAAAAGAACTGCTCCGCTCCGGGATGAACGTGGGGCGGGACATTATGGGAACAATGGCCAATACCCTGATTCTGGCCTATACCGGGGCCACCATCCCCTTAATGCTCCTCTTCATGGCCTACGAAATGCCGGCCCTGAAGATCATCAACCTAGACATGATCGCGACGGAGATTATTCGGGCAATGGCTGGCTCTATCGGCCTAGTTCTGGCGATTCCGCTTACCGCGTTGGTCGCCTGCCTGCTGATGACCTCCGGAACCCGACCCGGTTTTGACCGTAATTTGCCGCGCTAGTGGAGACAATGAGTGTCAGGAGACAGTAGTCAGTGGTCAGGAGGAAGCGGAAGTATTAAATAAGGAATTACAATTCTTCTTCCTTGTTCATTCTGAATTCTGACTACTGAATTCTAAATACCTGAATTATAGGAGGCAAGTCGATTTGCGGATCATCGTTCTGGGGCTTGGTAATATTCTCATGCAGGATGACGGGTTTGGAGTACG
>JAHRFU010000023.1 GCA_019084485.1 Desulforudis sp.
ATGCAGGATGGCGCGGGGTGGACGCGGTGATGCACCTGGCGGCGAACAGCCTGGTGGGCGAGAGCATGGTGCACCCGTACCCCTTCTTCCCGGCACACCTCGAGCAGCGCCACAGCATCCACCACATTGCTGCGGCAATATTTGGCCGGGTCCACCATGCTCTCGCCCACCAGGCTGTTCGCCGCCAGGTGCATCACCGCGTCCACCCCGCGCCATCCTGCATGCGGCTAAACAATACAACTATGACATGTTCCTGGTGGAGGTCTGTCAAACACGTCCGCATGGTCGAAGGCATCGCTGTCTTCAACTTGCCCACTGACTCCACCTAGAGATGCGTTTCTCCGATTACATTGACGCCAACATCCAAAACCTGGTACTATATGGTCATAACGCTACATTGCCCTATGTTCTTGCGTCCGAAAGGAGACCCCGCAATCATGTCCGGGGAAGCCATAGTTAACGATATAGTCAATTACCTAGACCGGCAGCCGGAAGTGCTGGCGGCCTACGTTTTCGGGTCACTGGCCCGGGGGCGTTTCCGTGCTGACAGTGACGTTGACGTCGCCGTACTGCTGGCGCCAACCGTTGGCGATAAACTGGCCCGTTTTGAAAAAAGGCTTGAACTGGAAATCGCCCTGGAGCAACAGGTACTCCGCACCGTGCAAGTCGTCGACCTAGAACTGGCACCTCCCCTCTTGCAGCACCAGATTCGAAAGTACGGCATCCTGATCATTGAAAAGGACCGGTCACGGCGGATCGACCAGGAAGTTGCGGCACGCCGGCTTTTCCTCGACATGCAGCCGGTGCACAAGCAGCGCTCAGCAGCCGTCTTTAACAGACTGGGGGGATCGTGATGGTTGACCGGCGACTCCTGGAAGACAAGACCAGACTTCTCGCTGAATACATTGCCGATTTGGAAGAACAACAGCACCTCTCGCTTGCCCAGCTAAGAGACAACAAGCTGTTACGCCGCTATGTCGAACGCACCTTGCACCTAGCTGTTGAGGCCTGTCTAGGTATCGGCAGCCACCTGATTGCGGACTTGCGTCTTCGAGAACCTGAAGACTACAAAGACATTATGGTGGTTCTTACAGAGAACGGCATCCTGCCGAAGGAAAAACTAGAGCAGTATAAGAAGATGGCCCAGTTCCGCAACGTGATTGTACACGATTACGCCCGTGTTGACCCCGAAATCCTAATTGGCATACTGAAGAAGAACCTAGGTGATCTAACCCTATTCGCCCAAACGATCCAAAACAAGTATCTCCCGCAGTAGGCTTCTCACCCGTCACCCGCCGCGCCGTCTCGATCACTTCCAGCACCGAATGGCCCCCCGCTCGTTTCCCAAATTGTACACCGCTGAGGGTGCCCCCTGCGCCAGCGCACCCAAGGCCAGGATGTGCGCCAACGCCAAGTCCGTCACGTGGATGTAGTCCCGCACACAGGTTCCGTCCGCCGTAGGGTAGTCGGCTCCTCCAACTCCGTGTACGGCATCAATGAAAAAATCCCTTTCTGTGAAGAGGACCCCCTGCTCACCCCGATATCTCCCTACACCCTAAAAAAGGGGACAGTCCCCTTTTTCGGCTCTGGATTGACGCCTACATCCAATACCTGGTATTATTGAGCCATGATTGGAGACGATTCAATGGCTACGAACCTATCGTTTGCATTGGCCCGGCACTGCCGCAAGCACGGCATAGCACTGGTCTATCTTTTCGGCTCTCAGGCTCGGGAGGGAGCCAGGCTTCTAGCCGGGGAAACGGTGTCAGTGCACGACCCCCTGACCGACTTGGACGTCGGCGTGGTCACTATTGAACCACTGCCGGACGGTCTCGTCCGGACCAAATACTACGCCGCCCTTTATAACGACTTCGTAGACATGTTCAAGCCTCTTCGACTTGATTTGGTCCTCCTTGAAGAGAACCACTCCGTATTTCAGCTTGAGGCCGTCAAGGGGATATGCGTCTATGCGGTCAGTGAGGAAAGGCGCGACACATATGAAATGATGATCCTGCGCCGTGCCGCCGACTTTCGACCCTTCCTGGAGGCATACCTGCGAGATGTACTTGAGGAGGCCTAGGCATTGCTAAACTCAGTCCTAATTGAGCAACGGTTGGCCTTAATGGTCGGTTACCTAACGGAACTGGACAAGCTGACGCGGACTCCGCCCGAAGACTTCCTGGCTGACCGGATAATCACGGGAGCTGCCGAAAGCTATCTGCGGCGATCTCTAGAGGCTATCTTTGACATTGGTCGCCATATCCTGGCCAAGACCGGATCCTTAAGTCTCGCCACAGAATACAAGGCCATTGCCCGGGGGCTGTCCCAGAAAGGAATTGTGGACCGAAAACTCGGTCTTAAGCTGGTCGAAATGGCCGGATACCGTAACCGGCTAGTACACCTCTATGATGAAATCTAACCACCACCGCCACCAGTGCGGAACTGATCAAGTACGCCGCCAACGCCTTCCTGGCCATGAAGATCTCCTTCATAAATGAGTTCGCCGGCTTGGCCGAGCACGTGGGCGCGGACATCACCGAGGTCGCAATATAAACTCCAGTCCCTGCTCAAGGTCATCCGGGGCACCACCATCGGCATCCTGGGCATCTCCTTTAAACCACACACCAGACGACACCCGGGACGCCCCCTTTCTGGCCGTCGCCAAACGCCTGGTTGACCTGGGAGCCACCGTCAAGGCGCACGACCCAGTGGGCGCCATCCCCACCCTCAAACAGAAGCACCCGGAACTAAACGTAATCTGCTGCGAGACACCCGAAGAAGCCGCTAGAGATTCATCGTGGACGGCCGGAATGCCCTGAACCCGGAAGCCCTGAACAAAGCCGGATTCACCTACCCCCTTTCTCTACCACGAGGTGAACATCACCGGCACCCTGAACCTGTTGGATGCCGCCGTAAACACCGGTGTAAACAAATTCATCTTCGGGTCATCCAGCTCTGTGTACGGCATAAATGAAAAGGTCCCCTTCAGTTTTACAGAGTAAGCTTCGAGGCTATGCTGAGGCGCTTAAGAGACCTCGGCATTCTCAATGCGATGCGATACCGTACGTTTCGTGAAGCGGTATCGGGGAATATCAAGACGCTGGCTCGCCAGCTAGGCTATCCCTTAGATCTGTACATTGCGGATATGGTCATAGAGTATCCACCAGATTTCATTGAGATGGCTACAAAACTCTATGAAACAGGAAGGATCTCCTGGATGAGGCTTTGTGAACTAATGGCCTGGGTTGGCATCGACCCCGTCAGCCTAGAACTTCGCCACCCGGAGGATCCGGACCATGTTGTCTAGGTATATTGTGCTACCCGATGGCAGTGTGCTGATCAACATTATCGAAGGGTGCTTGCCGCGTATACTACTGGAAACATTTGAAGGTCGGGTCCGTGTTGCACCCTCCGTTTCCTTAATCTCAATCTTCAACGTGGTCACATTGGGACTATGGATCTTTCCGCACAGGAGTTATTGATAGCTCACGAGTTAGCCAACCACCCTCTCTATGGTCTGAAGAGTCGGACCTCTACCTGCTAATAATTACCCGGGAAGTAATGACTCACCGCGATCGAAACGCTATGTCCGGCATCATCTTCGAAGCCAATTATCGACATAACACCCAATCTAAGTATGGTCGTGGTTGATGCCGCATCGTGGAACATGGGTGTCTTGTCTTTGACCCCCCTGTACTCCGAGGTCCAGCGCGATGGAGTAACAATATGAATAGCCAACAGGTTCTTTTGGCAGCCCAATCTCGACAACCCTAGCTACAAAATTGGTTTTTAACAACGTGGGCAAAAGACCTCAAGTCATCAAGATCCTTTCTCAAAACGGCAAAAACAATAACCGGATCAATATCGTCATAATCGTGGACGATCACGTTCCGGAATTGCGCCATCTTCACGTATCTGCCTAGTCTCTCTTTGGGCAAAATATTGGCCTCGGTAAGAATCACCATAATATCTTTATAGTCATCGGGGGTCCGAAGCCGCAGGCTAACGATCACGTGCTTGCCAATATCCAGGCAAGTCTCTACGGCCTTGTGCAACGTTCTCTCAATATGGTTACGTAGAATCTTGTTACTCTGCCAATCGGCTAAAGTTATCCCCTTTTGTTCGTCTAGATCATCAATATATTCCACCAACCGACTAAGCTTACGCTCTAGGAATGATAAATTTACCATTATTAGAGTCTCCTTAAAGCCGCGCTAACGCATGAATCATACGTCGGTTTAAAATCCAGGTACTTTCTCAGCGCGGAAACCTCCTGTGCCACTCGGTATGTCGGATCATTATCTACAACCAATACTCCGGACTTCATGATTTCATGTTTCAATACAGGTGATGCCGCCTCAAAATCGACGATTTGAACAGGTCGGTGAATGCGATCTTGCAGGGCCATCTCCAATTCCAGCCGGCGGTCAAACCTGGCCAATTTGTCCCCAACCTTAGTACTGAAAAACACGGCCACATCGACATCACTACGGGCACGCATGCTCCCTTTGGCCACCGACCCGAAGATATAGGCCGCTGACACGTCAGGCTGCTGTTTGAGGTATTCTTTGGCGATATCGATAATCTCGGCAGGAGACACGCAACTTCACCTCCAGCATTCCAACCCGGGAGATTCTTACCTATATTCTACCATATACGCGCGGCATCGTATACTGGCGATCGGCGACCAGGGGACGTTCTTAACCGATGCTTAGAAGCAATTCAAATTCGGTACTGGCCCGAACGGAGCCCTACATAGCTTAGGCCGCTAATCGAAACAGTGTTTCGTTTGAAATGGAGGAAGTCGGAATACCACAAGTATTTCATAAGCTTCACCTTAAGCACTCTAACATCGTTCACCGCAAAGAACTTGATCATTTCCACAACCTTGTCAACCGAACAACGCTGAAAGCCGTTCAAGATGCTTGGCGCACCAGAACAGAAATACTCGCTGATCTGAGAATAGAGCCGCTGTCCTAATAGCAGTGTATCATCTGTTGTTTTTAGCAATACTAATCATAGCACTAATTCCACACCCGTCACCCGCCGGGCCACATCGATCACTTCCCGCACCGAGTGCCCCTGCTCATTCCCCAGGTTATACACCGCCGAACCCCCACCGCTCTCCAAGGCCTCCAGCGCCAGGATGTGCGCCTGCGCCAGATCGGTCACGTGGATGTAGTCCCGCACACCCCATACACATTTACCGGCACCAGCGGATGATCCTCGGCAATCGGCACCGCCACCGGCTCCCCGTACACGGGGCGGGAAACGGGGACAGGCTGCTTTTTCCCGTATGTAAGGAACATCAGCGTTCTAAACTGTCCGTGATACAAAATGATTGCTGGTAGGGTAGATTACGTCGTGAAAAAGAGTCGAGTAGAAGCGGGACTCTTTGAACCTCTGCGTGTACGAATTGTCCCAGCCCCCCTCACAGAACCGTACTAGCCCAACTAAGGCATACGGCTCTTCATATCACCATTTACATAATATAGCCAATGTCGGGCCGTAAC
>JAHRFU010000066.1 GCA_019084485.1 Desulforudis sp.
AGCCCCGGTCAATGAACATCCCGGCCAGGGCCTGCGAGTCGTACTGGTTTACTTTGCACCCGAGGGTGTGGAATGCTACTGAAGAGAAAAAGTTGCCTGTCCCCCTTTCCCGATCCAGACTAAGGAAGTTGAGGCTTTTTGAAAACAGTAGCATTCCACACCCTCGGGTGCAAAGTAAACCAGTACGACTCGCAGGCCCTGGCCGGGATGTTCATTGACCGGGGCTACCAGGTCGTGCCCTTTGAAGAGCTGGCTGACGTCTATGTGGTCAACACCTGCACCGTGACCAACGTCGGCGACCGCAAGTCCCGCCAGATGATCCGCCGGGCGGCGCGCACCAATCCGGAAAGCATTATGGTAGTCACCGGCTGTTACGCCCAGGTCGCCGGTGCGGAGGTCTCGGCCATCGAGGGCGTGGATCTGGTGGTTGGTACTACCGGCCGTGAGTCTCTGGTGGACGCCGTTGAAGACCTGGCGGGGCAGCGCGGGCTGCGCAATCTGGTCGGGAATATCGAAGAGGCAAACCACTTTGAGGAGATACCGGCGTGCGGTCAGGGCCGAACCCGCGCCTACATCAAGGTGCAGGAGGGCTGCCGTGACTTCTGTACCTACTGCATTGTGCCCTATGCCCGCGGTCCGCTTCGTTCACGCCCAGCAGGCGGGGTGATTGAACAAGCACGCCGCCTGATCGAATCCGGTTTCCAGGAACTGATCCTGACCGGAACCCACCTGGGAGCCTACGGTCGTGACTGTCCGGCGGAGGGAACGCTGGCGGACCTCGTCGCCCGGCTCGCCGTTACACCCGGTCTGGCTCGCCTCCGCCTCAGTTCCGTGGAACCGGCGGACATCGAGCCCGATCTGATAGACGTGTTGGCCAAACACGATACGGTGTGCCCCCACCTGCACATTCCACTGCAGAGCGGCAGCGACAGCGTACTGGAACGCATGGGCCGCCGCTATGACACTGCGGATTTCGCCCTCCTGGTGGACGCCGTCAGACGCACTGTTCCGGATGTGTCCGTGACTACGGACGTGATGGTGGGCTTTCCCGGTGAGACCGCAGAGGAATTTGATCAAAGCCTGAGGTTTGTTGCGGAGATCGGATTTGCCGGTTTACACGTGTTCAAGTATTCCCCGCGTAAAGGAACTCCCGCAGCGGACTATCCC
>JAHRFU010000073.1 GCA_019084485.1 Desulforudis sp.
AGGAAGCAGGCAAACCACACCGCCGGAACAGCGACGAGGCAGGCCGGGAAAGCATAGATCATCCAGTCCAGAAAGGTTATTTCGATCCCGGTCAAATCCTGGTCGGAGGCGGGCGGAACATGGTGTCCGCAGCCTTTCTACAGGATTTGACCGGGATCGAAATAACCTTTCTGGACTGGATGATCTATGCTTTCCCGGCCTGCCTCGTCGCTGTTCCGGCGGTGTGGTTTGCCTGCTTCCTGGTCTTCCGCCCGGACCGGACCATTTGTTTTATCGATCTGACCGAAGAACAAAAGGCCAAGAAGCCCTTTACCGTGGACGAACTTAAGGCTTTGGCCGTGGTTGCCCTTGTCTTTGTGGGGTTTTTCACCAAGAACTTGCACGGACAGGACTATTCAATAATCGTTATGGGTGGCATCGTCCTGATGGTCCTCATCGGGCTGGTGGACTGGAGGATCCTCAACGCTAAAACCGAATGGGCGGTAGCCGTGCTGGTGTTCGGCGGCGGGATCGCCCTTGGAACCGCGATGGGTACTAGTGGAGCGGCGGAGTATCTGGCCTCTGTCTTCTTCCCGTTCTTCGAGGGCAAGGGATGGCTGGCCCTACTCATTGGTGTCGGAGTTTTCGCGGCGATTATGACCAACTTGATGGCCAACATTGCCGCCGCCGCACTGATCCTGCCGATTGCCATCCCCTTGGCGATAATGGAGGGGGTCGACCCGACCATTGTAGCCATGGCAATGGGTATGTGGACGTCCTTTGCATACCTGCTGGTCATTGGCTGCCCGCCGAACGTTGTCTCCTACAGTTTCGGTTACTTCAAATCCTCTCAGTTAACCAAGGCCGGGCTGGTCGCTATGCCTGTCGGCATGGCCGTACTGATTCTGTGTGCCTTAACCTGGTGGAAGATCATCGGTCTGGTATAGTCGTATCCCGGTAGTCAACCAATAAACCCCGTTGTTGAGGGGCCGCCTCATAGGCGGCCCCTCTTAGGGGCTTATGAGTCCACCGAGGACATGCATTTATTAGTTCGAAATAGTTTTCACAAAATGTATTGACAACTATTTGCCTGCGTGGTAAGTTAAAAAAAACGAATTATAACAGTTAGATCAGCACCCAAGGCCAAGGTAAGAACCAAATTATGTAGTGACAAGTGAATGAAGACCAGAGGATTCGCGGCCTGTTCTTCATTCGTTAGCCAGGGTGGCCATACGCACTTAAAATAAGAGTTTGAGAAGGGATGAGGCGATGTGAATATTGGGGGTGATGCGCGTTAATCTGCTGCAAAAATCGTGTACACACTCTTTATTCATGCGTTAAGTACAAAGCACCTTGGCGGAGACCTTCGGAGTAAGCCTCACTTTTAGTGAAGAAGATCTCCCAATCTTCGCCTGAACAAAAAGTTGGTGTTGGATAGCTTTGCCAAAAGGGGGAACTGATTGTGCAAAACAGCAAGGAGGGCTTCTTAAACGGCCGTGAGCAACAACTCCTGTTATTTATCAGACAGCTTGGTTGGGGCGATGTTCGGATCCGAATTGAGAATGGGCAGCCGGTAGTGATCTATGAGGCCATCAAGACTCTAAAGCTAGATGATACCGGTGCCGAAACAAGGCCCGGAAACGCCCCGTATCCCAAGGCTTCTAAAGCATAGCATTGGAAGCCCGGATGCGGCTTGAACAACCGTCCCGTATGTACCATAACTATTAATGAAACTGCTATTATCAAGCACTTTTATATGAAATAGTTGGCACAAAATGTGTTGACAACTATTCACTTAAGTGTTAAGGTTTTGAGAAAGTAGCGATAGCTTCTAACTCAGCATTACACACCGAGAATAACCCCGAAGACCTTGGTGGCCAAGTGTAATGATGAAGTGATCGTCCCCGCGAGTGCTCACGCCCAAACCACAGAGGCCGAATCGAACAACGATAGGTCGATGTCGCTCCCAAGAGGAGGATGTCGGCCTTTTGTCTTGCGAAGGTGCTGGTGATATGGGGGCGACATCGACCTTTGAACCGCAAAACGATGGAAATCCCGGCCAGGGATGCGGCGATGCAAGCCGATTCTGGGGGGTGATGCGCGTTAATTTGCAGCAAATCCTGGAACTGTTAGAGGGAGCGGGCTATGACGTAAAACCTGTGCCCGGAATTGACTGGTTAAGGGTTACCGCGTCCGGGGGCAAACCTTTTCTCGTTAAGTGTGAAGTATTACGCACCTTGGCGGAGACCGTTGGAGCAGATCCCCACCTGTTGGTGGAGAGGGTCTCCCGATTCTCTCTTGTACAGAAGGTTGACGGTAGATAGCATGGCAAAGGGGGAACTGTATTTGCCAAAGAGTAGCGAGGTCTTCTTAAGCCACCGGGAGCAACAGCTTCTTTATTTCATCCGACAACTTGGCTGGGGCGACGTTCGGATCCGGATCGAGAACGGGCAGCCGGTGGTGATCTATGAGGCGATAAAGACTCTGAAGCTGGATGATGCCAGTATCGATAGAAGTTCCAAGAACGCACTGGATTCCAGGGCTTCCAAAGCGTAGCATCGAGAACCGGGAGTCCTGAAATGGCTGATAAAGGTTAAACCGAACCACGATAGGCCGGAGTTTCCCGCTACTGTACGGGAGATTCCGGCCTTTTTGTGTGGTTGAAAACGGCCATCCCGTGGGCACCATAAACGTGGAATGTGTTGTCCAGGGCCGTTGCGGTAGCAATCGCCTGATTAACCGCTGATCGGGCTTACTGGAAGGGGTTCCGATTGCATCCGGGGTTCTTTCTTAGGTCGGTGTCCACGGTCGGTGACCATCAGCCCATCTGCAACGTGAATGCCACTGAACAGACCTGGAGGAATCAGCAGGTTGTTGTCGAAGTTCTTCTGCTAAATACAAGTATTGGAGGGCGCCTGTGATGAATGTCAAATGGTTAGGTCGCGCCTGCTTCTTACTCGAAAGTGCCAGAGGATTACACGTTCTTACCGATCCTTTTGACGACACCGTGGGCTATCCGCTGCCGAATATCACCGTGGACGTGGTCACTGTCAGTCACCAGCACTTTGACCACAATGCCGTTGAACTGCTTCCAGGTAACCCTGTGGTCGTAGAGGGTGACGGAAACCATATCGCAAGAGGGATTGCCTTTAAGGGTATCGCTACCTATCACGATCAGGAACAGGGTGCCCTTCGCGGCCCCAATACGGTTTTTGTCTTTGAAATTGACCGCATCCGAATCTGCCATCTGGGCGACTTAGGGCACCTCCTTTCTGCGGAACAGGTTCAGGCGATCGGCCGGGTGGATCTCTTGCTGATTCCGGTTGGAGGAACATACACCATAGATGCGGAAGAAGCGTATGAGATTGTATCCGCCTTAAAGCCCCGGACAGTGGTGCCGATGCACTATAAGGCCAACGAACGTGAGACCCGAATATCGGGAGAAGAGCCATTCACCCGGCTTTTCCCGGACGTGCAGAGGGCTGACGGTCTTGTTATGGACGAGAACGCCATGCCCGACGGAACCAGCGTGGTAGTGCTAAATCCCGGCCTTTGAGCGAGGATAGATCAAGAATCTGAGGTGTATCGATGGAAAGACGTTACTATTCCTTTAGCCGCTATTTGCGGGAGAAGTTCGGCCGGCCCGTCTACAAGATCCCCCTTGAGGCGGGGTTTAACTGCCCAAACCGTGATGGGACGGTAGGCTACGGGGGATGCACCTTCTGTGCCAATGAAAGCTTCAGCCCTTATGCCGGGGGCGGGCTCCCGATTGCCCGGCAGATAGCCGAAGTCAAACAGCGAGTTAGACAGCGCCACCCAGACGCAAAATTCTTTGCCTATTTTCAGGCCTACACTAACACCTACGCCGACCCGGAAACCCTTAGGAAACTGTATGACCCAATTCTGGATGACCCTGATATCGTAGGTCTCGCGCTGGGAACCAGACCTGACTGTGTGCCCGACGCCACACTTGACTTGATCGCCGGATATCAATCAGCCCTGGAGGTTTGGATGGAGTACGGTCTGCAGAGCACTCACGACGCGACCCTGAAACGGATTAACCGCGGTCATTCAGCAGAACAATTCTTCGATGCGGTCGGGCGCTCCAAGGAACGCGGATTGAAGGTCTGTGCTCACCTGATCCTGGGTTTGCCGGGCGAAACCATCGACCACGCCGCGACCACTGCCCGGGCGTTAAACGAGTACCGGGTAAATGGCGTCAAATTTCATCATCTTCAGGTGCTTAAAGGAACGGCACTGGCCGAGGAGTACCGGGCGGGTGGCCTTTCAACCCTGTCCTTAAAGGAGTATGTGGATTGGGTCTGTACCTTGATCGAAGTACTCGACCCGAGAATTGTGATTCAACGTTTGGTCGGTGATACCCTGGACAGCCGTGCTCTGATCGCCCCGATCTGGAACAGGAGCAAATCCGAAATCCTGCTGATGATCGACAAAGAACTGGAACGCAGGCAGACCTACCAGGGAAGGAATATCGAAGTTGCATTGGATGAGGTTGAGTAACTGTTAATTCAAGTTATGGGTATTGTTCTATATTGTAGATTAGAGCCATAACCTTACATGGGTTGAGAAATACAAAACCATTGACACAAACTGGACGCTTTGATACGGTAATGTTAACGAATTATGCAATTAACGAAATTGGTTGATAAGAATGGTATTGAATAATATTCATACATTGTATAGTTTTGAAAAACCTTATTGGTTATTTCCTAAGGAGAGTGACATTGTGCATACTGCCCCTTTGATAGGTGCAGTAGCCTTACCGCTACGTTTCATCCTCTGCAGGGGAATGGAGGGTCAAGCCCAACGACACCGAAACATTCTCCTTTTCTGCTTTTGCGGCCTCGATACCTAGTTCAGCAGCATGGAATCCAGCCCAGATGTATTGAATTATATGAGGAGGATACTATGAATCTGCTGATTTTGGGTATGGGCGGCGTGGGCAGTGTCATCGCGAAAACCCTCGCTAAAAACAACAAGTTCGACACGGTGATCTGTGCCGATGTAAACGAAGAGCAAGTGAACAAGGTTGTACAGGCCATCGGCCGGGACAACTTCCGAGCGCGTGTGGTAAACGCCGCCGATTTCGACAGTGTACGAGAGGCGGCACGGGACGTTGATCTCGTGATCAATGCGGTGATACCGCGATTTAACCTCATTATTATGGAAGCGTGCCTAGCAGCCGGCAGTCACTATATCGATATGGCTTCCGACGGACCGGTAATTCTACCGGGACGCGTAGATATCTTTCAGCAACTAGCCCTGCACGATCGCTTCCGCGAGGCGGGTCTCCTGGCGCTATGCTGTATGGGCGTTGATCCGGGGGTCACCCAGATCTTTGCTCGCTATCTGGCGGACGAGATGGATACGGTCGAGGAGATTCTGGTGCGGGACGCCGATGTGTCTGAGGTGGAGGGATACGACTTTGCCCTCTATTTTTCCCCGGACACGGCCATCGAGGAGTGTCTCCAGCCCCCGCTCTTTTACGAAAACGGTGAGTTCAAACTGGGGGATGCTTTGGAGTCGGGCGTTGAGTACTTTGATTTTCCGGAACCGATCGGCAGGCGGAAAGTCTATGCCGTGGCCCACGAAGAGGTTGGAACCATTCCCCGTAACATCACGGGGTTGAAAAAGTGTGATTTCAAGTATGCGCTGTCCGACCAGTTTGTGGAGGTGCTGAAGGTGCTCAGGCTGATTGGCCTGGACAGTTCAGAGCCGATTGAAGTGAAGGGGGTCAGAGTTCGCCCCAGAGACGTGGTCACGTCCCTTCTGCCCAACCCGGTAGATCTGGCGGGCAAGGTCAAAGGATTGGCCTGTGTAGGCACTCTGGTTCGCGGTACCAAGGATGGACGAATGGTAGAGAAGTTCATGTATACATCGACATCCCATGAAGATGCTTATCAGGCCATGCAGGAACAGGCCGTCTCCTATCAGACCGGCATTCCGGTGGCTGTGGCCGCAGAGTTGTTTGCGGACGGTTTGATCCTGGAAAGAGGGGCGATTACAGCGGATCAGTTGGATCCGAAGCCTTTTGTGGAGCGATTGCCTAGGTACGGAATTCCTGTGGTCATCGAAGACCGATCCGAGATTCGATCAGACTAGGGTGTTTTCCCTTATTTTACATAAAAGACAGGAGGTTAGTGGATGTCCGAGAGCACAACATCTACCGGTATATCAAACCCAAGGCTACCAAACATTACCAGTTGGGCCGCGCTCAAAGTTAGCAGGTGTTCGCGTACCCGGCACTGGGTTCGGATAGAGAGACAAATAAGAAAAACTATTGACACTAAGATAGCCCTTTGTTAATGTGGTGTTAGTAACGATTGTAATTTGTCCTATAGGTAATCACGTGAGGGTTGTGCCGCACCGCTTGAACTGATTGGTACAAACCAATTAGTAGTGACAAAAGTTACATTAGGTTATCCTGGGTTGTGTGATTGGTATTTTGTATTCTAGTCACAATTCTGTCCAACAATTGAATTAGTTGGCTGAATCGAACAACGATAGGCCGCTTTGCTCCACAGGCACAGAGCCAAGGGCGGGTTTATCCCGCCTTTTCCTTTGTGTCCTAAGGGGGGTGACAGATGGGATAGTAGCCCGAAGCGAGGCATTGGGTAGACTGCAGGGCTCCATAGGGGCTATGGATGCCAAGTGCCGGATTCTGCAGTTGTCTGTTCGAAGGCAACCAAATGGTTCTTTAATGTGATGACAACTTGAACCAAAAAGTTTATACATATTGGCTGAATCGAACAACGATAGGCCGCTTTACTCCACAGGTAAAAAGGCGGGTTATCCCCGCCTTTTTCTTATGGGGTCGTTTAAGGAGGTGACAGATGGCATACAGTCCACTGGATAGAATGGATTGTCTCGACTGCAGAGCTCTTTGGGGTTAAGAACGCCCTGTGCCGGATCCTGCAGGTTGTACATGTGGTCACCACTGAAGTTTGATTCTAACTGATTAAGTAGTCTGTGTTTCCTGTGGGGGTCCGGAGGCGGCTGGCTTTTATCGGAGTTACCGGTCAGACGCTAACCATAAACCCAATTCCCAAGGTTTGGGACAACCAATCGTAGGAGGTGTGTATTTTTGGAATCAACCAGGAAAGTTGGGCTAGGCCGTGTACTTTTTGAAGCCATGATGGAAGGCAGCAGATGGTACGGCAATTGGTCAATTCAGAACAGCAACTTCATCCTTGAAAAACGTAGAAAACTGCTCTACATTTGCTTACTCCCGATTCTGATCTTTGCCGGCCTCGAGATCGCTGGTGCAGCTGCGATGCCGGATGTTATCGGCGGAAAGACGGCCTATGCGCCTTCCTTTGCCACGGTGGCCATGTTTGTGGTCTCCCTGGTGATCGGTATGATTGCCGGTCTGATTACCGGTTGTATCGGTGCCGGTGGCGGCTTCATCCTTACCCCAGCCCTGATGAGCGTGGGTGTTAAAGGGATCATGTCCGTTGGTACGGATATGTTCCATATTTTCGCCAAGGCCATTATGGGGGCAACCATTCACGGTAAGATGGGTAATGTCAGTGTTGCTCTGGCCGGTGTGTTTGTTATCGGTTCACTGACCGGGGCTACGGCGGGCGGTCTTGTACAGCGCACCATTTATGAAGCCAATCCCGCCCTCAGCGATGCCTTTATCAGTGTAGTGTATGTGTTCATCCTCGGATTCATTGGTTTCTTCACCCTGTTTGATTACCTACGGTCGCGCAAACAGTCTCTTGAGGTTCAATCCGAGGAGTCGGAAGCAGCCAAAGCGGAACTCACCAGTATTGCCCGGAAGGTTCAAGCCATCAAGATGCCTCCTTACGTCACCTTTGACCAGCATCTTGTTCCGGGTGGCCGGAGAATCTCTGTCTGGCCGCTCATCTTTGTCGGGTTGATCGTGGGCTTCATCGCCGCGATCATGGGCATCGGCGGCGGCTTCGTGTTCTTCCCGACCTTCGTCTACCTGCTGGGTGTCTCCACCTTCACCACGGTCGGCACGGATATTTTTCAGATTATCTTCACCGCCGGCTATACCTCGATCACTCAGTACGCGGTTTACGGCTTTGTGTTCTACACCCTGGCGATGGGTCTCCTCCTGGGTTCGCTCCTCGGCATCCAGATCGGGGCAATTACTACCAAGATCGTGCCGGGTATTATGATCAAGGGCTTCTTTGCCACGACGGTCATCGGCGGTTTTGTAAACCGTATCTTTGCTCTGCCCGGAACGCTTAACAAGGCCGGATATCTTGATGTGAACACCTCTGTGGTTAAGGTGTGTGACGCGTTGAGCTTCTACATCTTCTTTGCCATTGTCGGTGTATTTGCAGTCTGGGTTATTTACTCGTTCCTGAAGGGCATACCCAAGGTACGGGCCGGTGATTTCGATGCTTCCGCCGGTGGCGGACATTAGTTTAGGGGAGGTGAAGCCTGATGATTACAAATAAAGCGGTATTCTTTAAAGGGATAGTTTCGATGGCGTTATTCCTGTTGCTGTTGGTACCTCTGTTTACGCCGGTGTTTAGCGGACAAACCGGAATGGAGGCGGCAGATGACTTGTTCAACTCGCTCTCCAAGGGTTCATCCTATTACATCCCTGTGGTTGCGGAGGAGGCACCGCGGTTCGAGGGTCAGCAAGTGTCAGCAAAGATCAAGGCCGCTGATGTCGTGCAATCCGAGATGCTGGTAAAACTCTTTGAGGGGGCGGGTGCCTCGGTCACAGCCGGTCCTGAAGCCATTGAGGTCACAGGTGATCTAGGTGCGATTCTGAACGCGGCAATTGTGGACGCCGACGACCTGTTCAATCAACGTGAAGCGGCCATCGAGTCGCGCTACGGGGTCGACAATGCCCGGGCGGTGCTCTATTACTGGTATGACGCTTCCAAACAGATTCAGAAATCCTTGGGTGAGGAACACAAGTTTGAACAGTCCCTATTTGTGAAAAAGGTCTCGGAAAGAGCGATCGAACCGGCCTACAACTTTGCCGGGATTGCCCCCTCCAAAGTCAGTGAGCGCGCTGGAATCACCGTTTTCCTGCTTGTTTTCTACGTCTTCTACACAATCTGGTACGGGTTCAGCATCATGTTTATCTTTGAGGGCTTGGGAATCAGCGTATCCAAGCATTAGCGTCAGCACCAAGGTGCCCAGGGGCGATTCAGCTCCTGGACACCTCATGTCCCAAACACGAGGCTTATCTCAAGGGATATGAATGGAGGGAGTAGATTGTTCAACAAGGTATTGGTATGTACCGACGGGTCTGAAACCGCCATTGGGGCGGCCGAATACGCAGTAGAACTGAAGAAGATTTTTCCCGCAGTGGATGTGGTTGTGGTCAGTGTGGCCTCGACTACTCTTGAGGCCTGCGATATCTGTGTCGGGGCGTTTGAAATACCGATCGATCATAGTGATCGGATGAATGCGGAACTGAAGCATTACTCACGCCTGAAATTGGAGAGGGCGGTCAGTGTCTTCGAAGCGGCCGGCCAGAAGGTTACTTCGGTTCTGCTGCAGGGTGACCCCGGTACGGAAATCGCTAAGTATGCTGAGCAGGAGTCTATTGATCACATCATTATTGGCTCGCGGGGTATGGGAGCACTGGGCAGGATGTTCCTGGGCAGTGTGGCCCAGAAGATTCTGTCCCTGGTGAAGTGTACGGTCACCGTCATCAAAGTACGTTAGTATCAGCTACCGGATAGACTGTTAGAGGTCCGGCAAGAGATTGCCGGGCTTCTAACTATTTGAAGTATAAATTTAAATATTTTTTGCAGAACGTGTTGACAACTATTTGGACAGCATGGTAAGTTTAAAAAAATAACGCAAAATAGTTTGATTCTCTGCAATACAAGTGCCAACTTAGATTAAGCGGCCGGAAGCCGGTTAGAGGATGGGTTCCAAGCGTAGTGACAAGTGATGAGGCCGTCTCCAAGATGTGGGGGCTTGTCAGACTGGAACCCGTGTAGCGAAAGAAGCCCAATACGGGTGGCATTGGATGAGGTTTAGCCCGGATTTCTAGTCCGGGAAGAACCATCAAGGCCGAATCGGACAACGATAGGTCGATGTTCCTTCTGAATGGAAGGACATCGGCCTTTTGTCTTTTTGAAACGCTTGGGACTGAAGTCTGTTACCGATGCTGACCAATTGTGCTACTCAGCAATGAGCATCCTGGCCAGGGAAGAGGCGTGGAAAGCCGTAATTTGGAGGTGATGCCGGTTATTTCGGGAATCCATGGAACTTGAATACTGAGTCGCCGAGAATTGGATCATAGAAAGCCAAGGAAAAAGGAGGGATAAGCATGTATAACCGTGTGCTGATGGTGACCCACGGAGCCAAAACATCCTTGAAAGCGGCGGAGTATGTCGTTGAACTAAAAAAGCGCCACCCCGAAGCCGAGGTCGAGATTATTGGTGTGGCGACTTCTCCGGTGGATAGAAATGCTCTGATCCCGGGACTTCTGGATATTCCGATGAACTTCGGCATCGACACCAGGATGCAGACCGAAGCTAGGATTCAGGCCCGCCAGGAACTGGGCCGGACCAAGGCGCTTTTCGATCAGGTTGGACTTGATGTTTCCCCGGTCCTGCTGGAAGGAGATCCTGGAAAGAACATCGTAAGCTACGCCAACCGAAGGGGTGCAGACCACATCGTGATTGGCTCCGGAGAGCCTGGATTTTGGGGCGGGGTGCTCCGTGGCAGTGTCGCCGAACAGGTAGTTGAAGGTGCCAACTGCCCGGTAACTGTCATTACCTAGTCCATCCGTTTTTGAAACACACTGGCGCGTAATTGAGAGCCCGCTGCTTTGTCGGCGGGCTTTTATCTGATTTCCGGTCCGTTATTGGGAAATGTTGAAATGTGTTGCAATTCAGTTTCCCAGAAATCCTAAACATGGTATTCTATTAATCAGTATTTTACGGCTGATTCCCGCTGAGTACCGGAGTGCTTATTCAGTCGGTTGGTCAGCGTCATGAATTATTTGTTGGAGTCGATGACGGACATGAAACAGGTGGCGACCAGTGTGCTCGTTCCGGGAATGAGGTTGGCCCGAACAGTATATGGGCCCAACGGGGAAATGTACCTAAATGCGGGTGTATTACTCACCCAGCGCTACATTAACCGACTAGCAGCGCATGGATATCGTTCAGTCTACGTTGAGGACAGGTTGCTGGATGGGTTCACCGTTGAGGACGTAATCCGTCAGGAGACCCGTGCCAAGGCCTTCACCAACGCCAGAACAGTCTTGGAGGACGCCAAGACCAACAAAAGGGGAATCATTAATCCACCTGTAGTCACCTGGTAAGCTCACAGATGAAGAATTTGAGGTCGTCAAGAAGCATACCATCTACGGTAGAGATATGTTGTGTCGTGGCGACCAGGAAGCGGCTCTCATCGCGCACGGGCACCATGAACGGTACAATGGACAAGGCTACCCTGAACAGATCAGTCATCCGGGAATCAAGGTGTTTGCGCAAATTGTCGGGGTGGTGGATGTCTTCGATGCGATCACCTCAGATCGTTGCTACAGACAGGCGGAGCATCCGGTTACGGCCTTGGAGTTACTTGCCGGGGCGGGTAACTGGTGGTTTGAGGCGAAAATTGTGAACGCCTTTATGGAAAACATGGCTGCCTATCCGACCGGGACCTTCGTACAGATCAACACCGGGGAAATCGGGATAGTGACGGATACGCCGAAAGGTCAGTCGTTTTTTCCCAATGTGCGCGTTCTTTTGGATGCCGGGTACGGGAAGGTTACGCCCTACGATCTCTCCATCCTGCATAAGGGTTGCTGGGTAAACACCATTCTCGAGGACAGTGCCGTCAATAAGGCGTTGCAGGAACAGGCCAAGCTGGTCGGTTCTTCCTGACATGATTCATGAATGTCGGGAAATGTAGGATATAGTCCGAGGGGGGTTGATCGATGACCCTTCGCCAAAAAACGCTGGGCATTATCAGTGTCACGATGCTAGTCCTCATTGCTCTTCTCTATACCTTCTTTCAGCCGTTTGTAGTGCGCAGCCTAAATCAACTAGAGGAAAAGAATACAATCCGTAACGTGGAACGAGCGCTGGAGGCTTTATCCGGTAAGATCTCGAAGCTTGATATGATGGTCACCGATTGGTCTCGATGGGATGATACCTATGCCTTCATCCAGGATGGGAATAACGAGTATGTTAAAGCCAACTTGGTGGAGTCCACCTTCCTGGGGCTCGACCTCAACCTGTTACTGATGCTGGATACCTCTGGGCAGATAGTCTACGGCAGGGGCTTCGACTTGGATAAGGCTGAGCTTAAGCCGCTTCCTGAGGGCATTGTGCAACACGTTCAGCCCGACAGTATCCTGTTGGATCATGAAGATGAAGACGGCTACTTACACGGCCTTATTCTTCTTCCGGAAGCGCCTCTGCTTGTTGCTTCAAGACCCATTCTGACCAGTGACCGTGAAGGTCCGATTAGGGGGACCCTGATCATGGGACGGTACCTCGATTCCGGTGTGGTGGCCGAATTAGCTCGCAGGGTACAGTTGGGCATTACAGCATACCGTCTGGATGAAACCGGGACACCCGCGGACCTGCAAGAGGCACTCGCCCACATTTCCGAGGAACGGCCGGTGTTTCGTCGAGTGCTGGACTCCGAGTACATGGCCGGATACGTTACGTTGGAGGACATCTACGGCGAGCCCGCCCTTCTCTGGCGGGTGGATGTGCCGCGGGAGATTTATCAACAGAGTGTGGTCGGCAACCGTGTTTTTATCATGTCTCTGGTGATCAGCGGCGTTGTGGTCGGTCTTCTGATCCTCTTTCTGCTGGACCGGGTCATCCTGTCACGGCTATCCCGTCTCAACGAGAGTATCAATAACATCGGTCAAAGCGGTGACACCGGTGAACGGGTGGAGATTCAGGGCCACGACGAACTGTCTCATCTGGCCGGTTCCGTGAATGTGATGCTCGAACGGTTGGAGCACTCACAGGGGCAGTTGCGCGAGAGTGAGCAACGCTATCGTACGATCTTTGAGACCACCCGGATGGCAACCGCAATTATTGAAGAGGACACTACCATTTCTTTGGCGAACTCGCAGTTCGAGCGCTATTCCGGCTATTCAAAACCCGAAATCGAGGGCTTAAAAAGCTGGCGGGAATTTGTACACCCCGACGATATGACCGTAATGGAACGGTATCACCGGATCCGTCGGGTCAACCCCTCCAAGGCACCCAGAACCTATGAATTCAGGTTTGTGAATCGCGATGGCAGTGTGCGCGACACTCTCCTGACGATTGCCATGATTCCGGGAACAACCAAGAGCGTGGCCTCTCTGTTCGACATCACCGAACGTAAGCAGGCCGAGGCGCGCCTTAGATACATTAGTCTGCACGATACCCTTACCGGTCTCTATAACCGTGCTTACTTTGAGCAGGAACTGCAGCGCCTCGCCGATGGACGCCAGACCCCGGTCGGCATGATCCTTTGCGATTTGGATGCGCTGAAGTTTGTTAATGACTCTCTGGGGCATGATACGGGGGACGCGTTGCTCAAGGCTACCGCGGTGGTGATCCAGAGTTGCTTCCGGGCTAGTGACATGGTGGCCAGAATCGGCGGAGACGAGTTTGCCGTCTTACTCCCTAAAAGTGATGAGACTGCACTGGAAGAATCCTACCGGCGGATCAAGCAGGCGATAGAGTCACACAATGACTCACATCCCGAACTCCCCATCAGTATGTCCGTAGGATACGCTGTGACCCGGGAAACGGTCAGTCTTAAGGATCTCTTTAAGGAAGCCGACAACAACATGTATCGGGAGAAGCTACACAACAGCGAGAAAACCCGCAGTGCCACCATCAGTATTTTAACCAATGCCTTGGAAGCCCGAGATTACCTCTCCCAGGGACACGCTGACCGCCTCCAGGATCTCGTGGTTGCCCTCGGCAGGGCAAGCGGTGTCTCGGAAACAAGAATTGAAGAACTGAAGCTGCTGGCTCGCTTCCACGACATCGGAAAGGTGGGCATACCGGATCAGATTCTCTTTAAGCCCGGCCTGCTCAGCCCGGAAGAGAGAATGGTGATGAACCGGCACAGTGAGATTGGGTACCGTATCGCACAGTCCGTTCCGGATCTGATCCTAATTGCGGACTGGATTCTTAAACACCACGAATGGTATGACGGGCGGGGCTATCCGCTTGGTCTGAAGGGCGAGGAGATCCCCTTAGAGTGTCGTCTCTTTGCGATTGCCGATGCTTATGAGGCCATGACCAATGACCATCCTTACCGTCCGTCCCGAACCCACCAGCAAGCCGTTGAGGAACTATTGCGAGGAGCAGGCACCCAGTTTGACCCGCAATTGGTGCAACGGTTCTTGGAACTGCATTCGATGCCGGATTAAAGAAGGCCGCGCAGTTTTTCCCTTAGTATCGTTCATTACCCCTGCAAACAATAAGGACTGAAGAACCTTAGAGGGGGTATTGGATGAAGAAACGAATGTATGCCGTTCTCAGCCTGTCAATACTCCTGACGGCCCTCGTCATCATGTTTGCCTCCCAACATATTCCTGTTCCGGAGCAGAGAAAACCTGATCAATCTCCGGCACGTGAGCAAGTTCCCCTTCATCCGGGCGAGGAAATCGTCTATCGTGACCCACATCATCTGGTCATTGCGGGGAATTCGGGGCTTCGTCTTCAAGACCGCAGAACCGGAAACATCACGTCCATCCACGCCCGGGAAAACAGGATACTGACGGTGGAGAGGATTGGCGACAAGCCGACCGGTGTGCCTCCTGTACCGGAAATGGCTTTTGCAGACGCACTACGTATTGTCGGAACGAATGAGGTACATATTGTTGAAACCGAGCCCACAGTGCAGCTGCAGATTTCCTATCCCAATCCAAGGAGTACCTGCGATAAGATTATTGTCAGCAAAGGCAGCAACAAGCTCTATCTCTACCAAGGCGGCGAGTTGGTCAGGCATTACCCGGTGGCCACCGGAAAACAGCCTGAGTATACTCCGGAAGGATCCTTTACAATTGCCAACAAGGTGCCGCTTAGGAACGGGGATAACCCTGATGCGCTATTCGGAGTTAGATGGATGGGGCTGGCTGTTCCCTGTAAAAAGGACAAGCGCCGGGAGAACGATGTCCGGGCACCGTACGGGCACAAGTACGGTATTCATGGAACCAATGAACCGGACTCCATCGGCACCTATGCCTCGGGTGGCTGCATCCGGCTGAGGAACGAAGACGTCACCCAACTCTACGAGCTTGTCCAGGTAGGAACTCCAGTGGAAATTACCCCTTAAATCCTAGGCATAAGGCGTTTA
The DNA here is from genome assembly GCA_019084485.1 of Desulforudis sp. Classification (GTDB taxonomy): domain Bacteria; phylum Bacillota; class Desulfotomaculia; order Desulfotomaculales; family Desulforudaceae; genus SURF-60. The sequence continues at coordinate 15,283 of JAHRFU010000073.1, forward strand.
ATCCTACTGAGTACCGACGGGAGCGGCTTGCCCCACTGCCACAACCGGTATTCCACCGGCCTTAAAACAAGATCGAACTCCCCGATGAAGTCGTGTCGCTCTCCGCCGAAACGCCTTTTGAAGAAATGAAGACCGTGCCCATGTCGTAGAAGCGGCAACCCATGCCGGCATAGTAGTAATGATGGTGTGGTCGGCGTGTCGAGCTGCGATCCGACCCATTTGCCGGCACTTTGCCATATCCGAACCGAACCAGATTTGGAGCAGGGGCATAGAAACGTGACAGGCTTCACATAGGCTGTTGATCTTGGCAAGGGGATTACAGGGTGCGCAGTAGGGTCAGGAACTCATCCCAGGAATCTACGATACAACCTGGAATATGCTCGGAAAGCTGTGCTCTGGTGGCCATGCCCCAGGTGACTCCGACCGTGGTCACCCCGGCCTGTTTCCCGGCCTGAATGTCGTACCAGCTGTCTCCGATGTAGACGGCATCCTCAGGTTTTGCATCCAAGAGCTTCAAGGCCTTCATCACCGGCTCCGGGTCTGGTTTCGGAAGGTTCACATCCTCCACGGTAACAGCAACGTCGATGTATCGGTCAATCCCGGTGAGGGCCATACCGTCCAGGGCCGGATTCCTGCGTTTGGAGGTAACCACGGCGATACGGCAACCCGCTTCTTTTATCGCCTGCAAAGTCCGTATCGTTCCCGGATAAGCCTTGGTCAGTTCTTTGTGCTTGGTGCTCTGGAAAGACGAATAGGCTTCGAGGAATGCCTCCGCCCGGCCCGGCGCGTACCGTTCAGCGATCTGACGCAAGGGAAGGCCGATGGTCTCTAATACCTCGCCGTTGCCCCAGGGTATGCCGAAGTCCGCAAAGACCTTCTCAAAAGTCAGGCGGATCAGGGGAATGGTGTTGATGAGGGTTCCGTCCAGGTCGAACAGCACTGCTTGTTTGCTCAATGATGTCCCTCCTGAATCCATTTTAGCACATGAAACTAACGAGCAGCCTGGCTCGTCCTTTTTTGAATGTCAGTGTCCGAAGAAATGAGAAGACTGTCTGCTCTACAAGGAACGGACGGGTTAGTCCTTTCGGAGGATGAAGATGTACTCGTGTTTGAAGACGTAGAAGCCACCGGCTAGGGCCCGATATCTCCACAGTTGTTTTTGGTTACGTTTGCCCTTGGTTTGGTCAAAGTTTTTGACTATGATACTCTTCAGCAGAAGGCCTCGATTTTGCGCTTCCTGCAGGCAGTGGAAGCCGAGGGGAATCCATTCGCCCTGACTGTACTTGTCGCCGATTACGATGCCCACATAGCGACCTTTACGGAGCAGGGGCAGGGTGTTGTCAAGAATCTCGCCGAACATTTGCAGGAACCGGTCCGTTCCGTTCGCGTTGGAAAGGTCGTTCTCGTTTTCGGAGAACCGGATGATGTCGTGGTACGGGGGATGCATCAGGTACAGGTCTACGGCCTCATGACCCGAATCCCGAATCAAGGCTGCGAAGTCCACGGTGCGGCTGTCTCCAGCAGTTGCTTGGGTGACCACCTGGTGAGGATTAGCCTCACCCTCAATAAGTCCACGGGCCCGTTCTACTGTGTTGGGGTTGAGGTCCACCCCGATTCCGTGCCGCCCCAAGCGGCGGCACTCGATGAGCGTCGTTCCGCTGCCGAGAAAGGGATCCACCACCAGTTCGCCCTGTTTTGTGTAGCGGAGAATGAGCTGATGAGGGATCTGGGGGATGTAGTTGCCCCAGTACCAACCCAGGTGGGCACCGGAACCGTCACGCCGGTCAATTGTCCACAGGCTGTCGGTTACAATCTCGTCGTAGTCCTTCCAGCGCCTGAGGTTGATGTCGTTAACAGCGCTCGTTTTGGCCTCTGCAATACCCTTCTTTAGACGCTGTACATAATAACGAGCACGTTCATAAGTGTGTGCATCCAGAATTTGCCCGATCTCCTGCATCAGCGGCTTTAGCTTCAGGAGCGGGAAGTCACCGTCCGGTGCCTCTGAATCAGTAGCCGCCCCTTCAAGCACCGTCTTCAGACTCAAGGTGTGTTGTTTCAGTGTGGCTGTATCCGGTTGCTGCAGTATCTCATCAATGCGGCGTCCCAGTTCCCTGCGGTCCACCAGAAGGTATTTATGCTCGCTGCGGCTGATGGTTTTGCCGTTGATAGTATAGGTATCGCTCATCTTCCACCGGCCGCCCTTCCTGATGATTTTCCCTGACTAAGAGAGGTATTCGGCATCAAACAGCTTAGTCCCTTCTAAGGCGAGGTAGTGCTCTTCAGCGGCCGTTAGTCTGTATTGGATAGGGGTATTAAAGGAATATTTTGTGGCTAACGGGACAAGTAATGTCTTGTCTTTAATCAGGGTAGGGAGGCGCTAGTTTGTATTCTGATTTAGTCTACGAGCACTTCCAGCACCCGCGTAACGAGGGCGAGATGGAGCATCCTGATGGAGTGGGAGAGGTTGTAAACAACGTCTGCGGCGACTCGGCAAAGATTTTCATCAAGGTTGAGGATGAGCGGGTTGTAGACATCACGTTTAAGTCTTTGGGCTGTGCTGCTGCCATTTCAACCAGCAGCATGCTGACTGAACTGGTAAAGGGTAAGAAGCTCCTCGATGCTCTTGCCGTTACTGAGGAAGTAGTAAGCGGTGATTGTTGTTTGAAAGGAACAAAGAAGGAATTATTGACCATTTGCCGCTCCGATTACAGATAATATTGGTAACTGGGGAGTGGACTCCGGCAGGTAAAATGATGTAAAATAACTATCATATTCTGGTTTCAGAAGTACGTTATGAAGGGAGTCACCGCGCTAGATATGGCTGAAATTGCGCAGTTAAGCGATAGTGGTCAGAAAGTTTTCGATGCCCGCTATGCCCAGAAGGATGATGAGGGCTGTGTTGTAGAATCCTTTGAGCAAGCGGTATACCGCTTGGCGGCGGCGGCGGCTCTGGCCGAACTGCCGGAGAATAAGACCGCATGGGAAGAGAAGTTCGCGTCTTTTATCGGCGGACTTCTTTTTGTTCCGTCCACGCCGATCTGGGCGAACATGGGGAAGACCGACCGAGCCTGGCAGCCGGGCGCTTGCTTTGTTCTGGCTGTTGAGGACTCCTTAGAGTCAATGTACCAGACCTTGAAGGATACGGCGCTCGTATTTAAATCCGGTGGTGGGGTCGGATATAATTTCAGTTCCATTCGGCCACGCGGTTCTATTGTCAGTTCAACCAAGGGACAGGCCTCTGGTGTGGTTGAACTGGTTCGATTGTACGATGCCTCATCCGGAATGGTGATGCAGGGCGGCGTCCGCCGGGGTGCCTCGATGGGCATTCTGAACGTTGACCATCCTGAGATCATCGACTTTATTAACAGCAAAAGGGACGGCGGGATTACCCACTTCAACCTTTCGGTGGGCATTACCGATGCCTTTATGGAGGCATTGGACAAGGACCAGGAGTGGCCGCTGGTATTTAATGGTAAAGTCTACCAGACAGTCCGCGCCGTGGATCTCTGGAATCTAATCACCGAGTCCGCCCACGCCTGTGGCGACCCGGGAATCATCTTCATTGACCGCCTTCAGCGAGACAACCCCGTCCCGAGCAAGATGGTAAATTCTACCAATCCATGCGGTGAACAGCCGCTTTCCCCGGGGGAATCTTGTCTCCTGGGAAGCATCAATCTGGCGAAGATGGTGAAGACGGAAGGGGAGTCCTGCAGCGTTGACTGGGAATTGCTCCGGGAGTCTGTGGAGCTTGGGATGCGGTTCCTGGACAATATGATCGATGTTGCCGAATACCCGTTGGATTTCATTGCCGAGGCTACCCGTGCCACCCGGAAGGTGGGCCTCGGCTACACCGGCCTGCACGACCTTCTGATTATGATGAATCTGCCTTACGACTCCGAGGAGGGGCGGGCCTTTGCGGGTACCGTGTTGAGGGCGGTACAGGAGAGTGCGCACACCTATTCAGGGCTCATGGCTGAGGAAAAGGGCTGTTTCCCCGACTGGGAGCAGAGTGTTTTCCACCCAGGTGAGCCGCGCCGGAATGCAGCCTGCATTACCGTTGCGCCCACTGGCAGTGTGACCACCATCGCGGGGTGTGAGGGCTACGGGATTGAGCCCATCTTCGCGGTGGCCTACACCAAGGACACCGACGTAGCCGGATCCTTTGAGGTGTTTTCACCGCTGTTCGTGGAGTTCTGTAATAAGTATCAGGTGGGGAGCGAGGTAATGTCTGGCGTGGCCCAGCGGGGCGGATGCCGGGGCGTGGACGGAGTCCCCGAGGAGATTGCCCGTATTTTCAAAGGAGCCCAGGAGATCAGGCCCGAGGACCACATCCTGATGCAGGCCGAGGTCCAGCGCTGGGTTGACAACGCTGTTTCAAAAACCTGTAACCTTCCCAATTCGGCTGAAATTGGGGATATTAACACCTGCTACCGGACGGCCTACGACCTGGGACTCAAGGGGATTACCGTTTTCCGCGACGGCTGTAAGCAGGGTGTGATTACGGTTGGCCGGAAAAAGGGCCGTTTCCTGGCTTCCGATGAACTCGGGCGCGGCGAGATTATGCCCAGACCGGACAATGCTCACGGGGTGACCCACCGTCTGGACTCGGGCTGTGGCAAGATCTACCTCACGGTTAACTACCAACCCGAGAACGGAGCCATAATGGAGACCTTTATTACCACCGGTTCAGACGGCGGATGCCTGATCTATACCGAGGCCACCTCGCGCTTGATCAGCCTGGCCATCCGTGGCGGGATAGACGTCAAGGAGGTCATCGAGCAGCTTCAGAGTACACACGCCTGCCCCTCTTACCAGCTGGCCAGGGGACGGGGCAAGAAGCTGTCACCCGGCAAATCCTGTGCCTCAGCGATTGCCCGAAAGCTGACCGAGATCAAGGCTGAGCTGGCCGTGCGGTGTAATGGGGGACACGCGCCCCAGGGTTCCGAAGCTGATGTGCCTGATGCCCTGTCCGGCATCTGCGAAATGTGCGGCCTTAAAATGGACCGGGCCGAGGGGTGCTGGGTCTGCCGAAACTGCGGCTACTCGAAGTGTTAATAGTATTCACTCTGACCGATTGGGATTGAATAGACTATCAAGTGATCACCTCTAGGCTGGGCCGGTGATTACACAGAAAACCTTTACACAAATGTTTTTGATCGGGTGTGCGTTTATGAAACCGCTTATTGCTTTGGTAGTTGACGATTCAATATTGGTTAGGAATACCATTAAGGAAGGCATTAAGTCGTGCGGTGGCGTCGCTGTTTTTCAGGCTGCCAATGGACAGGACGCGGTGGAAGTCTATAAGCAACACCGACCGGATATCGTGTTTCTGGATATTGTAATGCCACTCCGCGGTGGGCTTGAAGCTTTGGTTGACATCAAATCCTTCGACCCGGATGCTAAGGTAATAATCGTTTCCGGAGTGGCAACCCATTCACACGTTAAGCGGGCCATTCGGGCCGGGGCCACAGATTTTGTTCAAAAGCCTTGGGAACAATCCCGCCTCGCCTCTATTATAGAACAGGCAAAACAACAGAGACGTAGATAAAGCGTACTTTAGGAGGGTGGCCGATGAAACCAATACGGATCCTGGTTTGCGATGATTCATTACTGGTTCGCTCCAGACTCAAAGAGAGCCTCAGACAGTGTGGTGACCATGAAGTCTTTGAGGCCAAGGACGGTCAGGGTGCGGTTGATTTGTACAAGCAGCACCTTCCCGAATTAGTTTTCCTGGACATTGTAATGCCGGAAAAAGACGGCCTGGAAGCCCTGCATCTGATCAAGCAGTTCGATGCGGCGGCTAGGGTGGTTATCGTCTCATCTGCCGGCACCCAATCACATCTGAGAAAAGCAATTGAGGCTGGAGCTACGGACTTCATTCAGAAACCGTGGGAACAAAAACAGGTTGAATCGATCATTGCCAGGGTTCTCAGTGAAAGGGATGAACAGCATGTTTAGCCTCTACTTCGGACACTATCTCCTGAACAAAGGCCTGATTACCACGGGTGAGTTGACCGAAGCCCTAGACCTGATGGATTCTGTGCATTTCAAACTGGGTGTGCTGGCGGTCAATGCCGGATACATGACCGCTAAACAGGTTGATCAGGTGCACCAAACGCAGGCCGGAATGGACCGCATGTTCGGTGAACTGGCTATTGAACTCGGATATCTGACCGCGGGGCAATTGGACGATCTATTGTCCACGCAGAGCAAGGGCCATTTGGTTATCGGGCAAGCCCTGGTCGACAAGGGCCGCCTTTCCCTGGAGCAGCTTCAGGCGGCATTGGAAGATTATAAAAAGGACTACAGCCTGACGGATCGCCAGATGTATCTACAGCAAGAGGGCGACATCGATGAGATCGTCAGCACTTATGTAAAAATCGAGGATTCAGCGGAAAATGAGATATTCCGTTCCTACGTCTCCCTGATGGTTAGAAATGTAATCCGCTTCATCGACAGCAGTCCGAGGGTTGAAGCGTGCCAAGTTATTGAAAACCTCGATGCCCAGTGGCTGGTCTGGCAGGAAATAACAGGGCCGATCAACCTGTTTACGGCCATCGCTTGCGAGGAGAACGTGTTCATGGAGCTTGCGCGAAGGTATTCCGGACAGGATCTTTCTGGCCCCCCGGACGAACTGGCGCAGGCCTCTGTCGCTGAGTTTCTAAATTTGCAAAACGGTCTTTTCCAGTTCCACACCGTTGTTCGACATATGGACCAGGAAAAGACCGTTTTGCTAATTTAGAAACTCAGCGACAGAGGCCTGCGCCAGTTCGTCCGGGGGGCCAGAATGATCGTGTC
>JAHRFU010000021.1 GCA_019084485.1 Desulforudis sp.
ATATAAAAAATATTTTAGCCAACAGCAAAAAATGAGGTATTCCCCTACATATTTCTGAAACCATATGAAGGCCGCAACCCCTTTATTTGCAAGGGTTGCGGCCTCTTTTTCTCCTCTTTTGCTGTCAAAGTCAGGATTCTACCCTTCCACCACTCGCCGAAACAAGAGGTAACCGGGTACCGATGTCGAATTGGTAAAAGCGTATGCATTCCAGATTGTACAGACAACTAGATGTGGGAGGACTAGGAACTATGGACAACGGAGAACTGGCCGTATCTTGTTTTGACAAAGGGTTCAACTGTTCGCAATCCATCGTCGGCACTTACGGCCCCGGCCTAGGCTTAGACCGGGAGACCGCCCTGCGTCTGGCTGCAGCCTTCGGAGCAGGGGTTGGCCGCACGGGTGATATGTGCGGTGCGGTTTCCGGCTCCTTGATGGTGATCGGATTAAAATTCGGTACGGTTGACACCAAGGACAACGCCGCTAAGGAAAAGACCTACAAGCTAGCCCAGGAATTCATGTCTAAGTTTAAGGACCAAAATGGTTCCCTAGTCTGTAAGAACCTTTTGGGCTGCGACCTCGGCACCCCTCAAGGCTATCAGTACGCCAAGGACCAGAAACTCTTTGACACCATCTGCCCCAAGTATCTCCGGGACGCCGCCGATATCCTAGATGTGATCCTGCAAGCCAGTGAGGACAGTCAAGCCTTCCCAATGTTGAACAGTCCTTTTCTTATCTGAGTGAAAAGCTCCGTTTGTTATCCAGGTCAACTTGGATATCCCGTAAGCAATATGTTTCCTGACATAAAGGAAGGTTCATCCTGCCCATACTAAGGCTACAAATACCGATGGCTGGGAGGATGATTTCTAATGGAACCCACCAACTTCGGCACAGGAGCCGGAAAACTGGAACGATATGACCACGCCGACTACCCCGGTGGTGTGGTTGTTGATCCCACCCCGATAACCGCCGGCCAAGAGACCACTGTATTCTATAATGGCCTGCTGGCTGACTCCGGTGCCGATCAGGTCTATCTCCATGTCGGATTCGGACCATCTGATCACTGGCAGGTGATCCGGGATTTAAGGATGTCCAAGACGGCCTACGGATGGGTTAAAACCCTCGAGGCTCCCGCCACTGCGGAACGGCTGAGTTTTTGTTTCAAGGACAGCGCCAACAACTGGGACAATAACAGCGGCCATAACTGGACCTGGATCATCCACGACGGCAAGATTGTCTGAGACAAGCACATTAGTGGTCTTGGAAACCGGGGCCTAGGAGCCCTGGTTTTCCGTTTCTATGGTGATTTCTTCAATCCATTCCACCATCACGTCCAGCGCCAGTCCGAGATTCCCGATCTGACAATGATTCTGCCCCTGGTCTTCCCGGGTGAAGATGCGTTCGGTGACCGACCTCGCGTTCTTAAGGGCAGCCACCTGCTTGTAATGCATCTGCAAGGGGATGCAATGGTCTTCCGCACCGCTTAGGATGAGGACGTCTTGATTTTGTGCAAAGTGTGGTATCCAACCGGGAAACTAGGACAACTCACAACAGTCGCTCCCCTCAATTGAGACCTATTGTTTAACCACTTGATGCTATCTTTCCACATTGCCGACAGAAAAACAAACACCGGGGCTGTACCCCTGGTGTCAAAGAAAAACTTGGTGAATACCTTGGGTAGTGCTTGCAAGTATGGTGGTTTCCGCTTGTACATCTGCGGACCTTGATTTTTCTGTTGGTGCCGGAGACCGGGGTCGAACCGGTACGATCGTGAACGATCGAGGGATTTTAAGTCCCTTGCGTCTGCCAATTCCGCCACTCCGGCTTGGAGTCCAAAGGCGCACCTGTTTGCAGTACGCTAAAGATTATTATACTATCAGAATCGGTCCTGGGGCAAATCGTAAAGGTCTTTATTCAAGATCCAGCCCATGGCAGTTGACGCTGATCGCGGCAGGTGCCTCGCTCTTTAGGCGACAAAAAAGTGCCGGTCGTGGAGGGAACTGTACCAGCACGGTTCAGGGTATGTCCAATTAAATGAACCTATCAAGCAATATGTCCTCTACATTTCGTCTTCCATCGATTACTGCAAGCACCCATACTTTATTTTGTTCAGTCTTATAAACAATTCGCCAAGGCGGGCTAATCAATTCCCTGTAGATTATAATGCCATAATATTTTAATTCCGGAACAATTCTTCCCTGTAAGGGCATTTGCCGTAAGTTATCGGCTTTTTGTCTAATGGCCAGATAAACTCTTCCTGCTTGAATTTCACTGTCGGCGGCAATGTATTCAAGTATTCTTATTAAATCCTGCTGAGCAGTTTGTGTCCAGAAGACCTGATATATACCATCAGTCATGGCCTATATGGTCAAAGTCACGATCCATAGCTAAAAATAATTCTTCCTGCGATAAAACGTTGCCATCAACTATATCACGTTCCCCCTGGGCCAGTAGTTTTAGCAAACCGATAGCCTTTTTCATTTTTTCGTAGGATTCAGGATCCATCAAAACCGCCCTAGCCTCTCCGTTTTGAGTAATATAGACAGGCCTATGGGTCTCGTTCACTTGCTCCAGAATTTCAGCCGCATTGGCCTTAATATAGGAAATAGGCTTAATATCTTCCTTAATATTCATTGCGTTATCACCTCGGTACAAATATCGTACTAAATTAAGGCCTCCTTGTCAAGGATGTATGAGATAGCCCGGAAAAAAACCAAGGTCAGGTCTTGGTCTGTGAAAGCGTTTCTTGGTGGTCAGTGTCCTTGATGAGAACCTTGACAAGCTTTTGGGCACGGTCATCGACGACCCGGTAGCAGACCTCGGTACCTCGACGCTCACCCTCCACGATACCGGCGGCACGCAAGATGGCTAACTGCTGAGAAACCGTAGACTGAGGCAGGTTGAGGCATTCCTTGATCTGGTTTACATTGCAGCCCTCTTCGCGCAACAGGCCGCTGACAATACACAACCGCGTCGGATGGGCCAGTGCTTTCAGAAACTCGGCCTGCTTACGGAACTCCCTCAGGTTCTCCATGAAGCCTCCCCCTCGAATTCTGCCGACATTAGAATGGGTAACACCACATACCGCTAAATGAACAAGTTTAGCTTAGAGGCCAAGGCCATATCCATATAGCCCGCAGCATCAATAACGGTAACCCCTTCCACAAAATCGGTTTCTTTCAGGTTCATCATTTGCACGGTCATGAGACAGGCCCAGAACTTAACCCCCTCATGCCGGCACATCTCCAGAAGGTCCGCCGGCGGGGGAACCTGCGCCTTTTCCCCGGCCATCTTCAGCATCATGCGGGTCGCTATTCGGGACATCCCCGGAATCGCGCCCATAAATCCCGGTGGGTAGAACCTGGCCTTCGCCGCACCACCGCGTCTGATTGCCTCGATCCCCATGAAGGTAAAGAAAATGGACACTTCTGCCCCCTTGCGCGCTGCCTGCAACGCTAAAATCAATGGGGGGTAAACCCCGTCGATGGTGTTCCGGGAACAGATCAGGGTCACTTTGTGCCTTTCAGCGACGTCTTTTCCTTCGGTCAATTCTTTATTTCTCCTTCCCATATTTACATATCCATATATTTAGATACTACGATCCCCCCAAAGAGCTGTCAATGCATGAAGAAAAATCCTGCTTTCAGGGCAGGATGTTCGGTATCTTGCCATACGTGGTTAGTGCACCACCAGCTTCTGGCACACTCCCGCCGGACAGCGGTGGTCACGCACATGGGCCAGGTATTCGTCGTGGAAGTATTCCAACGTCGAGAGCACCGGGTTCGCGGCGGTCTGCCCCAGGCCGCAGAGGGAGGCGTCTTTCACGTCGTAGGCGAGTTCTTTCAGGGTTTTCAGGTCTTCCATCGTCCCCTCGCCGTTGGTGATCTTCTCTAAGATGCCGACCAGTTGGACGACTCCGGCACGGCAGGGGGTGCAGGCCCCGCAAGATTCTTCTGCGGCAAACTTCATATAGAACTTCGCAATGTCCACCATACAGTCGGTGTTGTCCAAGACGATCAGCCCCCCCGATCCCATGATCGTGCCGAGACGCTGCAGGGATTCAAAATCAATGGGTACATCCATAAGAGCGGTCGGTACCGCCCCTCCGGAAGGGCCTCCGGTCTGTACGGCCTTTACCTGACGTCCCGGAGGCGGGCCGCCGCCGATATCGAAGATTACGGATTTGAGGCTGATGCCCATCGGCACCTCGATCAAGCCGGTGTTCAGGATCTGTCCAGCGAGGGAAAAGATCTTCGTGCCCTTGCTGTTTTCGGTACCCATGGCGGCAAACCATTCCGGACCGTGCCGGATGATCGTCGGTATGTTGGCCAGCGTCTCCACGTTATTGATGATCGTGGGCTGATCATACAAACCCTTTTGCGCCGGAAACGGGGGGCGAACCCGCGGTTCACCGCGAAAACCCATCGCCGAACGTAAGAGCGCAGTCTCCTCGCCGCAGACAAAAGCTCCGGCCCCAAGGGCGATATCCACCTCGAAGTCAAAGTCGCTACCCATGATGTTCTTCCCGAGCAAGCCCAAGCGGCGAGCCTGGCGGATCGCCAGTTCGATCCGCTTTATCGCGAGCGGGTATTCCGCCCGGACGTAGACATATCCCTCATTGGCACCGATGGCATAAGCGGCGATGGCCATGCCTTCCAAAACGGCGTGGGGGTTACCCTCCAGCAGGCTCCGATCCATGAAGGCCCCGGGGTCACCCTCGTCACCGTTACAGATTACGTATTTTTGGGGCGAGTCTTCAGCCGCGGCGAAGGACCACTTCTTACCGGTGGTGAAACCGGCCCCGCCCCGTCCGCGCAATCCGGACCGGTCAACAGCATCCACCACCTGGGATGATGTCCATTTGGATAGCACATCGGCCAGAGCCATATACCCGTCACGGGCGATGTACTCGTTAATGTCCTCCGGATCAATCAGTCCGGAGTTCTCCAGTACGACACGGTGCTGTTTCTCAAAGAACGGCAGGTCGTACATGGAACTGATCCTTTCCCCGCCGCCGCTCACATTTTCATAAAGCAGATCCCGCACGATCTTGTGTTCCACAACGTGCTTTTTCAGAATGTAAGGTACGTGTTCATCGCGCACCTTGCAGTACAACACCGCTCCCGGGTGCATCACGACGACCGGGCCGAGTCCGCAGAAACCGAAGCAGCCGGTCTGTACCACCCGCACGTTCAACCCCTGCGCCTTGACCTCTTTACGCAGGGTCTTGAACAGAGTGTCGCCTCCGACGGCGGCGCCACAGGCCGGGCTCGTGGAGACGAGGATTTGGGTCGGTGGGGCCATGACCCCGCTCTGCAGTCGCTCGTTAATTTGG
>JAHRFU010000039.1 GCA_019084485.1 Desulforudis sp.
GATGCCCTGCGGATAGTTCTTGACTACCCGGTGACCGGAGCCGGTGGGGGCGGATGGAATGCTCTTTACCATCAGTATCAGTCCTATCCCTACTGGAGTACCGAGACACACAACTACTTTTTCCAGACCTGGGTAGAGGCCGGGACGGTCGGTTTTCTGGCTGTGCTGGCCTTATGGGGTTTCTTTATTCGGCTACTGGTGCGCCTCTGGCGCTATGGGGAGCAGGGTGGAGTGTGGGTGTCCACTTGGGCGGCGGCGGTCGCGGCCCTGGCTCTCGGGATACACAGTGCCTTTGATTTTGACCTCTCCATGGCGGCGATGGGAATCCTGCTGTGGTGTTGTTTTGGACTGGTGAGGCGTGGAGCGGAGATCGCGGTCTCCGGGGGCGATGAGGCGGAATCTGCGGAGCGGCGCGGGAAGAAGGATCGGACCGCTGCGGCTGTGGTACCGGCGTCCCGCTTGATTACGGTTGCCCTTGCCGGGACGTTGTGCGCAGCGGTGCTATTGGTCCCGGCGGCCAGTTTCTACTCGGCGGGGAAGGTCGGGGCCGAGGGGGCACGGGCCCTGCTGGAGGCCGATCTGGACCAGGCGGCAGTGTTATATGAGACGGCTTTGAAACGTGATCCCTTTACGGCATCCTATCCTGGTGACTTGGCCCAGATCTACGCGGTCAAAGCCTTGAGCGGTGAGGTTGGCGCTCTCGAAGAGGCGGTGCGTTATGCCGATCGGGCGGCCAGGCTGGAGCGGTACGGCATAGGGGTGCGCACCACCAACCTGAACGTGTTTAACATGTTGGGCGATCACGGGCGGGCGGTCTCCGAGGCGGAAGCCCTGTTGCTGACCAATCCGCTGATGATCTCTAATTATGAGATTCTGGCACGGACCTACCTGGCGGCGGCGCGTCACAGCATTGGCCAAGGGGACTTGGCGGCAGCCGGGGGGTATGTGCGTAAAGTTACAGACTTGCCTCGACGGGCGGAAGATCAGTCCAGAATGCTGCAGCGGGGTAGCTACAGGGGTACCTGGCTTAAGGATGTTGAGGATTACCCAGGTCTGCGGCTTTGCCGTGGGCAGGCGGCTTTCCTGCTGGGGGACTACGAGACAGCGGAGTTATTGCTCAGGGGCTCGGCAGCGAAGAAGGACTACAAGTGGGAGAGTGAACTCTGGCTGACGGCATTATACCAGCGGGCCGGGGATGAAGAGCAGGCGAGTACCCTGCTGGTCCGCCTGCAGGAGGAGAAAGCGGAAGCTGTGGAACTGTTTGCGGAAGTGTTGGCCTTACCGGAGCTGCAATAAACGGACAAGGAGCGTTAGCAAGTGAACGAGAAATCGAAGGAACAGGATTTTGCCGAGGACGTCATCGACCTGCGCGTGGTGTTTAAAACCCTTAACAAGTGGCGGATGGTCATTGCCATCGGTACATTCCTGGCGGTCCTGACCAGTGGTATTCTGAGCTTTTTCCTTTTGCAGCCGGTCTACGAGGCCAATACCCTGGTGATGGCGACACAGGCGGCCGACCGGCAGCGGGTGGTGGATCAGGGCGGGCTGGAGGACGTGGTCGGGAGCCTGTCCCGGATTCCCGTGATGACTATGAGTACTTACCTTGGTCAGATCCAGAGTGAGGCCCTGATGGAGCGGGTGATCAACGAGCTAAAGTTGGATCGGGGGCTTTATGGCCCGACGACGTTGCTGAGTATGGTTAATGCCAGGGTAATCAAGGATGCCAACCTGATTGAGATCCGGGTTCAGAATACTGATCCGGTCTTAGCGCGTGACATTGCCAACACCATTAACAGCGAGTATCTTAAACTGCTGTCCGAGAAGAACGAGGAGCAGATGGCCCGTTCGGTGACCTTCCTCGAGAAGCAGCGGGACGAGACGCTCAAGCGATTAGATACTGCCTTTAATAACCTGAAGGAATTCGAGGGTCAGCCGCGCAGCGTGGGGGTGCTGGACAAGGAGTTTGCGCGGAAGTCGGATGATTTGGCCCGGTACAAGTCACAGCTGAACGTGGCCGTGGTCGAACTGCATCAGGCCAACGCCGGGATTCTGCTGATGGAGGCGGAGTTAAAGGACACACCGCAGACGGTGAGCGTGGAGAAAGTCACAGAGAGCGGTACGATAATGAATGTGCAGGAGACCAACCCGGTGTACGTGGCTCTGTCCCAGAGACTGAGCGAGCGAAAGGCGGCCCAGGCCGAGAAGTCGGCGGAGGTGGATGCGGTGAGTCAGCTGATCGCCGTGCTGGACGGAGAGACGGAAGTCCTGCTGATGGAGCTTACGGAGAAGCGGGCGAAGCTCGACCGGCTGCAGGAAGAAGTGGATCGGCTGCAGTCTACGGCGAATCTGTTGGCCCAGAAGGCTACCGAGACCCAGATTGCCCGCTCGATCGACCTGGGGCAGACTTCCGTGGTCGTGGTCTCTCCGGCGAATACACCCACCAACCCGGTCAAACCGAATAAGAAACTGAACATTGCGGTGGCCTTCGTTCTCGGACTGATGGTGTTTGTGGCTTTGGCCTTTGTGCTGGAGCACCTGGACTACCACATCAAGACACCGGAGGATGTGGAGCAGCACTTGGGCCTGCCGGTCCTTGGGATGATCCCGAAGGTGGATTCCAAGTCCGTCCGTCGCTCGGGCTATTGATTTAGGATCTCGGTCTTGTTTGCAGAGAGGGAGGGTAATACCGGATGCTGAACAGCAGTGGCAACGTAAGCTACGTGGATCTGATCACCCACAAGTATCCGAAGTCAGCGGCGGCGGAGGCTTTCCGTACTATGCGTACCAACCTGGGGTTTGCCGCCCCGGACTCCCCCGCCAGGGTGATAATGGCGACCAGTGCGGGGCCTGGTGACGGGAAGACGACCACGATAACCAACCTGGCGGTAGTGCTGACCCAAGCCGGACACAGTGTGTGCCTGGTGGACTGTGACCTGCGCAAGCCCCGTCTACACAAGATTTTTGGCCTGGAGAATAACCTGGGGTTGACCAACCTCTTGCTCCAGAAGGCGACTCTGGACGAAGTAATTGTACCTTCTGAGGTCAACGGGCTGCATTTGCTGTTCAGCGGACCAATTCCGCCAAACCCGGCCGAACTCCTGGGGTCTGAGCGGATCAAGGAGTTGTGGCCGTCTTTGCTGGAGCGTTTCAATTATGTTCTGGTGGATGCCCCGCCGGTTCTGGCCGTAACTGATGCTTCCCTTTTGGCCGGTCAGTTGGACGGTGTGATTTTGGTAGTTAATTCCGTGACCAGCAGGGTTGATCGGGTTCAGGAAGCCAAGGACTATATTTTGAAGGCCAATGGCCGCATTCTGGGAGTGGTGCTGAACCAGCTTCGGATGTCCAACAAAGATTACAGCTACTATTATTACTACCATAGTAAGAGTAAAGCAGACCAGATCCGTCTATAAGGGGATGCTCCATGCTGCAGATACTGAAGGTGATAAAGGCTTGATTGATATCCATGCGCATATCCTGCCCGGTGTGGATGACGGGGCCGGAAATGGGGCCGAGGCGGTCGAGGCCGCTCGGCTGGCGTTTTCTCTCGGGGTGGAGCACATTGTGGCCACCCCGCACGTTATTCCGGGTGTCTATCGGAACGACCGGAACACAGTGCTGGAAGCGGTAGCCGGGCTTCAGCGACTGCTGGACGAGCAGGGGGTATCTGTTCAGGTATTTCCTGGGGCGGAGTACTATGTGGAGCCGGACTTGCCGGAAAAGGCGGGTCGGGGTGAGTTGGTGACTTTAAATAACCAGGGGCGGCACGTGCTCGTGGAGCTACCGATCCAGAGTATACCGGGGTATGTAGACCGGGTTCTCTTTGACCTTCTTGTTCAAGGGGTGACCCCGGTGTTGGCTCACCCAGAGCGCAATGCGGTGCTGGCTAAGGAACCGGATCGGCTGTACCAACTGATCCAAAAGGGTGTTCTGGTGCAGGTTACCGCCGGGAGTCTGGTGGGGATGTTCGGGCGGGAGGTACGGGCCGCTGCCGTGTTGTTTGTCCGGCAACGGTGGGTACACTTTGTAGCCTCGGATTTGCACGGTCCGGGCGGGCGGCTTTCGTCGTTTTTGGAAGCAGTGGACGTTCTCGATGGTATGGTGGGGGCCGAGGCGCGTAAGCTTTTGGTAGCGGAAAACCCCCGGCGGGTCTTGGATGGGTTGCCGGTGGCCGTGGGTGAGCCGTTAGCGGTCAGCCGGCGGACAGGGTTCTTTGGGCGGATGACCGAACGGGGGAGAAAATAGTGGAAATCTGGTCGGAAAAAGGTTTGCAATCAACTGACAAGCTATGGTAATATCTGCTTGAGTGGGGTAATATACCCTCGCTTCCATTCCTGTCTGGGAAGGAGGTGAAATATGTAATGGGCAAATTGTATTCAAACAGAACTATCTTGGGCAATATCGCCCTAGTGGTGTTCGTCGCGTTCCTGGTTACGCTGACTTTTGGTTCGCTGAATCCTGCTTTCGCTCAGACGGCAACAAACTCCGGTACCGTCTCGATCGGCGGTGCCAATAAGGACTATACCGTTCAGGCGGACAGATCCGGGGCCACTGTGACGTTTAGCGTAACCATCTCTCCGCTAACCCGTCCGCAGTTCGACGCAGTGACCATCAAGTTCTTCGACGGAGCCGGTACTGCTGTAGGTCAAGTTTATGGCGCAACCTACGCGCAGGCTTACCAGCAGATTTCGGCTGGGGTATACGGATTCGTGTATAGCTGGGTGTACACCTTTGCAGCTACACCGAATGATGTTCAGATCCGTATCTATGAGGGTCCGGAACTGACGGAGAGAAAATCCATTACGCTCGATGTGAGGACTCCTCCTCCTTCCGGCGGTGGCGCTCCGGCACCTGCTCCGGCACCGACTCCGACAGTGCCGAATGCAACCGTTGTGAGCAGTACTGCTGTGACGTCGCAGACGACCACGACACCGGATGGCAAGAGGGTACAGACCTTTACCGTTCAGGCGACGGCAACGACAGACATCCAGAAGGCCAAGACTGAAGGCAAGACCACGGTCGAGATCCAGATCGCTCCTGCAGCGACCACGACCTCTACGGTCGTCAACATTCCGACCAACGTGCTGCAGAGTGCACAGGGACTGAACGTGGCGATCACCACCCCGAATGCTATGCTGGAGCTTCCGCCAGCATTGGTGGCAGCCTTAGCGGCGGCTGGACAGGGCCTGTCTCTTACCGTGGAGAGTGGCAATGCCAGTACGGTAGCTAACGAAGTGGCAAACACCCCTGGAGCACGCGGAGCCGTGGTTCTGGGCACGCCGACCGTGATCAAGACAGCGATCAAGGGTAACACCAACGTTACTCTGCCGTTGAAGGGCATCACGATACCGGCAGATCCGGAGGCCAAAGCCGCCTTCTTAGCCAGCCTAGCGGTGTTCGCGATCCACAGCGACGGTGAGAAGAAGATCATCTCGGGAACTATCGTGTACGACAAGGATAATAATCCGATCGGCATCAAGTTCCAGGTTGACAAGTTCAGCACGTTCGCAGTGGTCAAGGTAGATAAACTGGTCAAGGTTATCACCCTGAAGATTGGTGATACCAAGGCCACAGTCGGTGACCAGCCGTACACTCTGGATGCTGAGCCGTTTGTGAAGGCTAAGGTGAACCGCACGCTGGTTCCGGTGCGCTTCATCGCCGAGGCCTTGGACGCCAAAGTTGAGTGGAAGGCTAACACGAGGCAGGTTGTGGTCATTGACGGCGCCGAGATCGTTCTCACCATCAATTCAAGTAAAGTGCTAGTCAACGGACTAGACAAGACCTTGGATTGTCCGGCAGAGATCATCAGCAGCCGCACCTTCGTTCCGCTCCGCTTCGTGAGCGAAACCCTAGGTGCCAAGGTAGCCTACGACGCCAAGACCAAGGAGATCACGATAACCCGCTAGTAGGTTATCCACAAAAGGGGACAGGCTACTTTTTGAAGTAGCCTGTCCCTTACTTTTTGGAAACGGGTAGTATTAGGGAAGGAATAGCAAGTCCTTGGAAAGGTTCTTAATCTGTTAATACTGTGAGTCCAGTTCGGAGAGAAATCCCCATATGTGTCTGAGAAAGTTCCTGATGTCACCGGTGTCTTCGATGAGAATGCTGTAGAGTTCTTCGTCAGCGACCGCTGATCGCCGTCTGTAAACCGGTTGCATATCAAGGAAAAGGCGTCGTGACGCTACTTCTTGGGCGATCCGGTATCCACAAAGAGGGACATATCCACAAAGAGGGACAGGCTACTTTTTAAGTGTGTCCCCCGCAAGGAATTAATGTTGGAAGCTGGAACGCATACGGCCTAAGATGTCCAGGTTTATGCTATACTTGTCGAAAAATCATGTCATCGATCGTGTCGGTGACTGCCGGTTACAGGTACGGAAAGAAGGTGCGGACAAGGGTGAGTAGCATCAAGGCAGGGGTACTGGATGAAAAAGGGCGGGCGCTACTGGAGGAAGGACGGTTCGGCGAGGCGGCAGAAGTTTTTCAGAAGGCCTACCGGTTGGACGACAACCCTGTTCTAGCGAACAACCTGGCTACTGCCTGTTTTTACGGCGGGGAGGTGGAGCGGGCTCTAGAAACCCTGGCACCGAACATCCGGCCCGGCGCGTCGTTCAACCCTTATGCCCACGGTCTGGCGGCTCAGATCCTGGCGTCCTTGGGGCGGGAAGCGGAGGCGCGCGGTGAGCTTCGGGAGGCGGTACGGGACTTCGACGACGGTCTGGCTGCTCTGCGCCGGGAGGGAACGGTGCCACGTGCCTGGAGGGAGTACACCGTCATGGTGTTGAGGGCGGCGGGGCGCCTAGATGAGCACCGCCTCGTTTACGATCTGTATAGCCGCTGGCAGAGTTTGCACGTGAGCTGGGAGTGCGGCTACCTGGCGGGCGTGGCGGCCTTTAATCTAAAGCGGTTCGTCCAGGCGGCCAAGTATTGGGCGGCGGCCGGAAAAATGGGTCGGTTGGCGGGGGCTGTGCAACGGGTGGCGCTGTTGGCGGATCGAGGTCACATTCCCCATTTCTCTGTAGAATATGAGCTCCCGACCACAGATCGACTGTCCAGCCTGGCTATCGAGGCCGCGGCTTCCGAGGAAGAGCGCTACCGGTATGCTGAGCGGGGAATGGTGCGCCTGTACCTGCTGGCCGGGGCTCTGGATTCCGAGGCCGATGATAAGATGATCAAGCCCTTCTTGAATACCCTGGTCGCTTACGGTGGTGACTGGGGTCGACGGCTGGGGCAGGCTTTGCTTGGGGCGGGCGGCGTAGCGCAAGGTGTAAAGGTCGCGGCCGCTGCGGCTTTGGTGGATAGCGGCGTGTATCAACTAGATGAGCCGATTCCGGTTATTGTGGACGGTCGGCAAGAAACAATCCGGATTCATAAGATAGCCGTTGCGGAAGAGGGGGATCCGGAGCTGGATGAGGTTGTGGCTCGTGCTGGCCGCCTGCGTGCGGAGGAGAAGTACGAGGAAGCTCTGGCACTCCTAGAGGAATTGCAATTAGAGGGCCGGTTTTACCCACCTGCCGTGATGATGCAGGCCAATCTGTACCGTCAGTTGGAGCAGATCGGGGAGGGTAGGCGTCTGCTGGAGACGCTGGAGGAGATGTATCCGGGTGAGCCCACAGTCTTGTTTAACCTGGCTGCGGTGTGGTGTGAGCTGGAGAACCCCGAGAAGGCGGTATCCTACCTGGAGCGGCTCGAGGAGAGCTTGAAGCAACCGGGTGTTGCTGGCGATTTCCGGGAGAAAGTGGCCTTTTTGCAGCAGCAGGTAGCCGACTTAGTACGAACCGCACACGTTGAGGAACTGTTCGAACTAGCGGCGGAAGAGCAGCGAGCAACGGTGGAGGCAAAACCCTTAATCTTAAACGCAACACTGACTAGGGGATTGAAAAATATGCCCGCCATCTGGCTGGACGGCATGTGCGATGACTGGGAGATTCGGCCCGTCCGTACCCGGAAGGAGCGGGAAGAAGAAATTATCGCGTACCTGGGGGACGACGGCAATCTGGGGAGGCTGGTTGCGAAACTGGACGAGGATGAGGTCGAACTCTTGCGCTTTCTTCTGGGAAAGGGTGGTTGGAGCAAGATGGGCAGCGTGAGCCGCAGGTTCGGTACGATGGACGGTGACGGCTATTTCTGGAACGAGCTGGCTCCCGTTTCTCCGTTGGGCTCCCTTTGGTCCCAAGCCCTGGTTATGGTCGGCAGGACACAGATCGACGGGCGCTACTACCGGGTCGCAGTGATTCCCGCCGAACTGCGGGAAAAACTCCCCATACTCCTAGGTTAAGTTATCCACAAAGAGGGACAGGCTACTTTTTAGGCAGCCTGTCCCCCTTGTTTTTCCGAGACGGGACAGGTGCTCATTCCGGTCTGGTCTGCTTCGGCCTGAAAGACGGAATGGTTTTCTTCAAGAAAGATCAAGTCCAGCTTCAGTGGTCGAAACAGTTCTTCCAGTTCATTATAGAGGGCGGCATAGAGTCTGTGTCGTCTCGCGGGAGGGGGCAGAGAAGCCTTGGTGACCAGGTTTTGGATATTGCGTCAATGTAGCAGCTGCTAGCCAAGGGTGTGAGATACTATGGCCTCGAGGGATTTGACCGGCTACCGGCTTGGATGGGAATAAGGAAAGAATGCGGGAGAAACAGGCTCTCAAGAACCGATATGAGAGGGCTATGACGCAGGCCCGTGTTGCTGCTGACCATTTGAAGAAAAAGTATGGTTGCCGGGTGTTCCTCTTCGGCTCAATTGTTAATGAGCAGCGTTTCATGGATCACTCGGATATCGATATGGCTGTGGCAGGTGTGGGTACCGAGGTGAATTTCTGGGTTTTGTACTCAGAGGTAATGAAGATTTTACACCCATTTGAGTTTTACCTGGTCGAGTTGGAGAGAATCGAAGCGGATGTCTGTGATCACGTGTTGCAGAAGGGGTTGGAACTGTGACTCCTAAGTTTGCTCTGTTGGATGCCAGGATAAAGAGAACATTGACCCATGTTTCCCCTATCCGGGGTGGAAGATGGGTCTTCGTTTTATAGGGATCACTTGTCTGGCCAGCGGGGCAGTGGTAGTATCTATTCAGTTGACCGCCACGGAAAAGCGGAAAAAGGGAACTGTCCCTTTTTCGGGAGCAGTTAGCGTAAGAACAAGGAACGATCCCTTGCAGTGTTGAGCAACAGGGTTATCCACAGAAAATAGGGGTTATCCACAAAAGTAGCCTGTCCCCTTTTTCCCCTTTTGGAGGAGTTTCATGTCGACTGGGCAGATAGTGGCCCGTGCTACGATAATCGTGATGGTGATGTCGGGGTTGTCGCGGATCCTGGGGCTGGGGCGGGAGACGGCGATCGCGCATCAGTTCGGGGCGACTAGTGCGACCGATGCTTATCTGGTGGCGTATACGATTCCGAACATTTTCTACGGGGTGGCCGGGCTGGCGCTGGCGACTGTGATCGTGCCGATCTTCGCGGAGTATGTGGCCCGGGGGCAGCGTGAGGAGGCCTGGCGGCTCTGTAGCTTGGTGACCAATGCGCTGGTGGTGTTCACGGTGGTTGCCTCGTTGGCGGGGATGCTGGCCGCGCCGCTGATCGTGGGGGTGCTGGGGCAGGGCTTCCCGCCGGAAACCTATCGGTTAGCTGTTCAACTGACCGTCTTCATGCTTCCTTCCATCGTGTTCTTCAGCCTCGCGGGGCTGTTCATGGGCATCCTTAACGCGAACAACATCTTCGGTATCCCGGCCTTTGGCTCGGCGGCCATGAACATTGTAATCATCTTCGGGGCCTTGGTGTTGGGCAAGTACTACGGGGTCTACGGTTTGGCAGCGGGGGCCGTAGGCGGGGCGGTGGCAATGGCCTTGATCCAGCTGCCGGTGCTCCGCCGGGCCGGGTTCCGTTACCACTTCATCTTCGATTTCCGTCACCCCGAGGTGAAACGCGTCCTGCTGCTGGTGTTCCCACTGACCCTGGGGCTCAGCGTGAACCAGATCTACCTGATGGTGGACTGGGTGCTGGCCTCAGGTTTGGCTGAGGGGAGCATCGCGGCGCTGAACTACGCAAACAAACTGATCCAACTGCCGATGAGCCTGTTCGTGCTGGCCATTTCCACCGCCATTTTCCCGACACTGTCCAAGCAGATCGCCGAGGCGCGTCCGGCAGAGATGGCCGAGACTCTACGGCGGGGGATCAAGGTGGTGCTGATGCTGACCATCCCGGCCGGCACCGGCATCCTGATCCTGCGCGAGCCGATCGTCACCCTGTTGTTCCAGCGGGGGGCTTTTGACGCTCGGGCCACAGAGATGACGGCGGCGGCGCTGCTCTATTTCTCGATCGGTCTGGTCGGGCTGTGTATGGTGATGATCCTGAGTCGCGGCTTCTTCGCGATGCAGGACACGCGTACCCCGGTGGCGGTGACCTTGGGCACGCTGGTGGTGAAGTTCGGGCTGAGCGCCGCCCTGATGGGGCACCTGGCGCACGCAGGCTTGGCCCTCGGGACCTCAATCACCGCGCTCCTGAATATGGTGATTCTGGCCTTCCTTCTCAATCGGCGTCTTCCGGTACTCACGAAGGATACCTTCCGTTTCCTGGGCGGGGTGGTCGCCGCAGCGGCGGCTATGGCCTTCGCCGTGCACTCTGCAGACACCTATCTGGCGGGAATTTTGACCGGGGGCGGGACGGCGCTCCTGTTTCGCATAATTTTGGACATATTCTTAGGCGGAGTTGTGTTTTTCATGGCAGGGTTTTTGCTTAAGCTTGACGAATTACATAGTGTAGTCCGTTTCGGTCTCTCTATGTGCGGGTCGCGGGTGATCGGATTCGGGATGCGCAGGTAATGAGCACATGCCCGTTAGTTATGAGATTCTGCTAATTAAGTTCAGGTTAAAACCTTGATATTGCCAGATTACTTTGTTAGAATAAGATAAAAAATTCGGACAAGGTTTGCGGGGCAGGCACCAGAAGGCGTGGTTTCGTCCTTTTTGCTGTTTATGAAACAGCTGACTAGTTAAACAGGTTTGGTTTAGATCTTATGCTACCTTACCTGAGTACGGAAAAAGCCGAACAGATGGGGGTGAGCAAAAAACAAACAAGGCTTTCTAGCAGATTGCTAAAACTTTCCAAGTCTGTAACGAAAGAAGGGGCGGGAATGGAGAAAAAAGGTTTTGAACCCAAGATTATCGCATTTCTGTGTAACTGGTGTAGTTACGGGGGAGCCGACCTCGCTGGTGTTTCCAGGCTCCAGTATCCACCTAACGTTAGAATTGTGCGCGTAATGTGCTCCGGCCGTGTGGACCCGACGTTCGTATTCAAGGCTCTAAGTGACGGTGCTGACGGTGTTATGGTCGCTGGTTGACACCCGGGTGACTGTCACTATGTTAGTGGCAATTACAAGACGATGCGCCGCTTCAACCTCATGTCCACAGTCCTTGGACAACTTGGCGTAGAGAAAGAAAGAGTTCGCCTAGAGTGGGTGTCCGCGGCAGAAGGTACCGTATTCGCTAAGATCATCCACGATTTCACTGCTGACCTTAAGCGGCTTGGCCCCTTTAAGTGCAAATGCCGGGCAGCAGCCGGGGGGGAGGGTTAACATATGAGTAAGCTTAAATTAGCCTCCTACTGGGGCTCAGCCTGTGGCGGTTGTGACGTAGCCATCCTCGACATCCACGAGAAGATTGTGGATCTCGCGAACGCGGCCGATATCGTGTTCTGGCCGATCGCTGTCGACTTTAAATACAGTGACCTCGAGGCTTACGAAGACGGTTACATCGACGTCTGCCTCTTCCACGGTGCGGTTCGTAACTCGGAAAACGAACACATCGCGAAACTCCTTCGCCAGAAGTCCAAGGTAATGGTCGCCTTCGGTGCCTGTGCGATCACCGGTGGTATCCCCGGTCTGGCGAACTTCAAGAAGAAAGAAGACATTTTTGCGCGGGCTTACTTCGACACCCCCTCCACACAGAACAAGGGGAAGGTCCTGCCGACGACGGTGCTGCAAATGCCCGAAGGTGAAATCGATATCCCTGAGTTCTACAAAGACGTTAAATGCTTGGCCGACGTGATCGACGTCGAGTTCTATATGCCTGGCTGCCCGCCCACTTCCGAGCAGATCTGGAACGTGGTGCTGGCGATTGTGACCGGTCAGTTGCCGCCGGTGGG
This sequence comes from Desulforudis sp., assembly GCA_019084485.1. Lineage (GTDB taxonomy): Bacteria > Bacillota > Desulfotomaculia > Desulfotomaculales > Desulforudaceae > SURF-60. The sequence goes on from JAHRFU010000039.1 coordinate 12,128, forward strand.
TTCGTTCGTCGGCTGTGAAGACCGGGCGCTCTGCAACACCTGTGGTCGGACCAAGACCGATAAGAAGGTCAAGAAGTTCTACCGGCCGCATGAAATCCTTGTTGATCCCGATTCTTGCTTGCTGGAACAGGGCTTGGTCTGCATGGGACCGGTCACTCGGGCCGGCTGCGGCAATCAGTGTACCGGTGCCAACACACCCTGTAGCGGCTGCTACGGCCCCCTGTCAGGTGTAGTTGATGTCGGTGCTAAGTTCATCGGTGCATTGGCCTCCGTCGTTGATACCGATTCGCCGGAGGAGGCGGACAAGATCATCAGCGACGTACTCGACCCGGCGGGCACGTTCTACCGTTATGCTTTACCGGGCTCGCTGTTAAGGAGGGCTAAATAAGCATGAGAAAAATCACCATTGATCCGATCACCAGGCTGGAAGGTCACGGTAAGATCAACATCTTCCTGAATGACGCCGGCGGGGTCGAGAACGTATACTTCGCAATTCCAGAGCTACGCGGCTTTGAGAAGTTCTGCGAAGGCCGTCCGGCCGACCAGGTCCCACAGATCGTAAGCCGCATCTGCGGCGTCTGACCGGCTGCACATCATTTGGCCTCGGGTAAGGCCATAGACATGGTTTACGGAGCAGATCCTACGCTTACTGCGAAAAAGCTCCGCGAGCTGTATTATTCAGCTCACATGATTCACAGCCACATCGCGCACTTCTACGCCCTCGCGGCACCGGACTTCGTGATGGGCCCGGATGCTGACCCGTCAGTTCGTAACATCCTGGGCGTGATCGGCAAGGTCGGTCTGGAGATCGGCGGCGAAGTTATCAAGCACCGCGCGTACGGCCAGAAGATCCAGGCGATGATGGGCGGCAAGGCCACCCACCCCGCGTGGACTAAGCCGGGCGGCGTGTCCAAGGGCCTCACCGAAGAGGAGCGCAAAGAGGTCGAGGAAATGGCGAAGTCCTGCGTGGCCTTCAGCCAGTTCTCCCTGAAGCTCTTTGAAGATGTCGTACTCAAGAATAAGGCCTATGTGGACCTGATCCTGAGCGACGGCTACAAGCTGGTCACCAACTATATGGGTATGGTTGACGAGAACAACAAGATCAACTTCTACGATGGCAAGGTGCGCGTTGTGGATACCGAGGGCAAGGAACTCTTCAAGTATGGCCCGCGTGAGTATCTGGACCACGTGGCCGAGCATGTGGAGCCCCACAGTTACCTGAAGTTCCCGTATCTCAAGAAGTATGGCTGGACCGGTCTTGTGGAAGGCCCCGGCACCGGCATCTACCAGGCCGCCCCGCTAGCCCGTCTGAACGCCTCCGAAGGCATGGCCACCCCGCTGGCGCAGGAAGCTTACGAGAAGTTCTTTGCAACTCTCGGCGGCAAGCCTGTTCACCACGTCCTGGCCTCGCACTGGGCACGGCTGGTTGAGCTCCTGTACGCGTCCGAGCGTCTACTCGAGTTGGCGCAGGATCCGCAGGTCACCGAGCCAGATATCCTGAACATCCCGACCGATGTTCCGAAGGAAGGCGTGGGCATCCTCGAGGCACCGCGCGGCACCCTGACGCACCACTACATCACCAACGAGCGTGGCATCGTCACTGCGGCGAACATGATCGTCGGTACCACCAACAACAACGGCCCGATCACCATGGCCATCAAGAAGTCGGCAATGGCGATCATCAAGCCGGGTATGGAGATCTCGAACGGCCTCTTGAACATGGTCGAGATGGCCTTCCGCTCCTACGACCCGTGCTTCAGCTGCGCGACTCACGCCATCCTGGGCGAACTTCCGCTCCAGATCAGCGTCTACGACGCCGAAGGCGACTTGGTCAAGCAGATGCAGAGAGAGCTTACCTAAGCTCCATTCTCCCAAGACTCTACGGGGCTCCTTCGGTCATCCGAAGGAGCCCCTTCTTTATCCACAATAAGGGACATATCCACAATAAGGGACAGGCTACTTTTTGCGCATTGCTGGCAGGCGCTCGCTGGAGTTGCACATATCCACAATAAGGGACAGGCTACTTTTTTGCGCGTTGTCGGCCCGGCTCGCAGGGAGTTGCAGTGATTTGTAGAAATAATGATATTATTGGAAATATGGAAGCCTGGGGACGAATGGATTTGACCGCCTAATGGCAGTTTAGGCGAGTTAGAATAGAGAGAAATGCGGGATTGTTCATTATCGGTGGGGGAGGGATGTCGATGCCGCGGATTACCCGGGGGCTGGTCGACGGGATGACATACCACGTGCTGAACCGTGGAAACGGTAAACAGCGGGTCTTTTATGAGGAAGCGGACTATGTCGCTTTTCTCGGCTTGGTGAGTGAGGCCCAAGAACGTGAGGATATCGGGATTTTGGCCTATTGTCTGATGCCCAATCACTTTCATTTGGTGGTAACACCGGCGGAAGCCGACGGGCTGAGCCGCTGGATGCAATGGCTGATGACCAGTCACGTCCGGCGCTACCACCAGCACTATGATTCCAGTGGGCACGTGTGGCAGGGGCGGTACAAGAGCTTTATAATTCAGGATGGGCTTCATCTGCTTACCGTCCTCAGGTATGTGGAGGGAAACCCGGTTCGCGCGAGCATGGTGCGCTCCGCCCGGGACTGGTGGTGGTCATCGCACCGGGAGCGGCTTGACCTGCGGCAAGGGGCGCTGGTATCTGTTCCGCCTATTGAATTGCCGAAGAACTGGGGTCAATTCGTGGATCAACCGCTGACCGATGGCGAGTTGGGTGGAGTTCGCCGGAGTGTGATCCGGCAGTCCCCCTACGGGGAATCTGATTGGCGGATGGCCAAGGCGAAGGAACTGGGGCTGGAATCCACGGTTCGGCCCGTAGGACGCCCCCGAAAAAATTCGGACTAGAAGCAGGGTTCTGATCACTGAGAGTGTGGGAACCTATTGTTAAAGGATACGCGTCAAATCCCAAGGTACGCAGGGGGTAGGTAATTGGACGACCGGCAAGGAAGGTTGCGCATTGTGGTACTGGGGTGCGGGAATATCTTCGCGGGTGACGATGGTGTCGGTATCGAGGTGTTGCGTGCACTCGAGCAGGATGAACTGATCAGCCGTCTGGTTGCGGATTCCCGGGATCCGGGATCAACGGAATCTGCGGCGGGCGGCTCTGAGCACACAACCGGACGCGTCATTTCCGTGAGCCTGCTTGAGGCGGGAGCGCCGGGACTTGGCATGCTGGACCACATGATTGACTTCGACAAAGCTGTTATAATAGATGCGGTGGCGGGTATCGGCGAGCCGGGTCGGATTGTGCGCTGGCACGAGGATGAGATTCCACGCAAGAACGCGCCTCCGGTGTCGGTACACGACATCAGCATCCGCGATGCCCTGGAGTTCGGACGAAGGTCCGTCCCCGAACTATTGCCATCGGAAGTGGTGATCATCGGGGTGGTGGTTGCCCAAATGGAGGCCTGGCATATGGGGCTGACACCCGAGGTGGTGGAGGCGGTCCCCAAGGCGGCCCAGGCGGTAAAATCGGAGATCGAACGCTGGATTAGTGAGGCGGGCAGGGTATAAGGAGTAGCTGGCTGGCGTTTGCCGGGTAGCCTGGCGGGGTTATCCACAGAAAAGACCGGTTATCCACAAAAGTAGCCTGTCCCCATTACATTACCATTATGCCTCATTATGCCTAAGGATGATTTGAATGCACGAGATTGGGTTGATGACTTCGGTGATGGAACAGATCACGGAGTCGGCCCGGGAGAATGGTATTGAGCGGATTACTAAGGTGAAGCTGGTCCTGGGGAAGATGAACGGGGCTTTGCCGGACGCTTTGGAGTTCGCTTGGGAGATTATGACGCCGGAGAGCATCTTTGTGGGTGCGGCGCTGGAGATCGAGCAGGTGGACATCGTGGTGGAGTGCCCGAAGTGCGGGGCCGAGTCCGCCGTTGGTGAGATTGCTTACTTCTGTCCCGAGTGCGGCGCACGCGCGACTGTGAAGAAGGGACAGGAATTTTATATCGATTTCTACGAGGGTGACGAAAGGAAGGAAGATACCGTTGAAGGTAGTGATGGCGCAGAGGATTCTGCGGGCCAACGACCAGGTCGCGAGGGATAATCGTGAGCGCCTGCAGGGGCTGACCACCGTGAACCTGATCAGTTCGCCGGGGGCGGGGAAGACTACACTCCTGGAGAAGACCATCGCCGCCCTGAAGGGTGAAGTGGTGATCAGCGTCGTGGAAGGGGATATCTACACCACCCGTGACGCCGAGCGCATCGCCGGACAGGGAGCGGACGTGGTGCAGATCAATACCGAGGGGCTCTGCCACCTGGATGCGAATATGGTCGGGCGGGCACTGGATCAGTTGGACCTGGCCGCTACCGACCTGGTGGTCATCGAGAACGTGGGGAACCTGGTCTGCCCGGCGGAGTTCGACCTGGGCGAGGACTACAAGGTGGCCGTGTTGAGCGTGACCGAGGGCGGGGACAAGCCAGCGAAGTATCCGTTGGTGTTCCGTCAGTCCCACGCCGCAGTGATCAACAAGAGCGACCTGATCCCATATACAGACTTTAACCTGGAAACCGTGACCGAGGAGATCATGACGATCAATCCGGACCTCGAAATATTCGTCATCTCCGCCCGCACGGGCGAGGGACTGGAAAAGTGGTGCGCATGGCTCAGAGACCGGGTGCGCGAAAAGAAAAGCTAGCGAACAGGCTTCACTACCGGATCACCATCAAGGGCACCGTGCAGGGGGTGGGATTCCGCCCATTCGTCTATAATCAGGCTTTGGCGCACGGGCTGACCGGCAGCGTCCTGAACGCGGGCCGCGGGGTAGTGATCGAAGCCGAGGGCGAGGCGGAGGCCGTGGAGGGTTTCACCCGGGTGATGCGGGACGAGCCGCCGCGCCTGGCGTGGATTGATTCTTTTACCGCCGAGGAGTTGCCCCTGGAGGGCTATACCTCATTTGAGATCATCGTCAGCGCCGGCGGGGACGATATTGAAGCCCTGGTGCCGCCGGACGTAGGGCTTTGCCCGGACTGTGCGCGGGAGACCTTTGACCCTGCCGACCGGCATTTCGGCTATCCCTTTACGAACTGTACGAACTGCGGGCCGCGCTTCACCATGGTACGCGACCTGCCTTATGACCGGCCGAAGACCTCGATGGCCGTTTTCCCGATGTGCCGGGACTGTGCGCGGGAGTACCGGGATCCGCTGGACCGCCGTTTCCACGCCCAGCCGGTGGCCTGCCCGGTCTGCGGGCCGTCCGTGGAATTTAACGATGCCGAGGGTCGGGCGGTGGAGGGTGAATGGCGCAGCCTGTGCTGGGATGCCCTCGGTCAGGGCCGGATCCTGGCTCTGAAGAGCCTGGGCGGTTTCCACCTGGTTTGCGATGCGCGCCACGTGAAGGCGCTGAACACCTTACGTCGCCGCAAGGGCCGGAATGCCAAACCCTTTGCGGTGATGTGCCGTGATTTGGAGGTTGTGAAGCGGTACTGCCTGGTCGACGAGGCGGAAGCAGAACTGCTGTGCTCGCCCCAGGCGCCGATTGTGGTGTTGCGGCAGCGGCCGGATTGCGACCTGCCGGTGGAATTGGCCCCGGGGCTGAAGTCCCTGGGGGTGATGCTACCCTACACGCCTCTGCACCACTTGCTCTTCGGCGGACAATTCGATATCCTGGTGATGACCAGCGGCAACTACAGCGAGCTGCCCTTGGCCAAGGAGAACGCTGACGCCCTGAGTGAGCTAGCCGGGATTGCGGATTTCTACCTCTGGCACAACCGCGAGATCCTGAACCGGGCCGACGACTCGCTGGCCGCGGTGGTGGACGGGGACGTTCTGCTGTACCGGCGTTCGCGCGGCTACGTGCCTTCGCCGGTAAAGGTGCCGTTCGAGGCCGACCGGGTGGTACTCGGGATTGGCGGCGAAATGAAGAATACCTTCTGTCTCCTGAAGCAGGATAAAGCGTTTGTCAGTCAACACGTGGGCGAACTGGACAGCGTGGAGGGGGAGGACAACCTCTTCTCCAGCCTCGTCGGCTTCCAACGCCTGCTGGGGATCGAGGTCGAGGTCGTGGGCTACGACCTGCATCCGGACTACCGTTCCTCGCGCTTGGCGGGGAAGGTTCCGGCGTTGGGCCGCTACCCGGTACAGCACCACCACGCCCACCTGGTTTCCTGCCTGGCGGATAACGGGGTGGAGGAGCGGGCGATCGGGGTGATCCTGGATGGCACCGGATACGGCGGGGACGGGACGCTCTGGGGGTTTGAGGTTCTGACCGGGGACTACACTACGTTTAAGCGGGAGTATCACCTGGGCTACGTTCCGCTACCCGGCGGTGAGCAGGCGGTGCGGAACCCCTGGCGCACGGCGGTGTCCTACCTGCACACCTACCTGGGTGCGGAGGCCGGGGCGCGGGAGGCCGAGCGGCTCTTCGGAGACACCGGCCCAGAACTGGCCATCGTGCAGCGTCTACTGGAGAGGGACTTCAACTGCCCGCCCAGTTCAGGTTGCGGGCGCCTGTTTGACGCTGTCTCGGCCCTGTTGGGGGTTTGCCGGCGATCGGGTTACGAGGGGCAGGCCGCGATTGAGCTCGGTGAGCTGGTCCTGGATCCGGACGAGGGTGCCGCAGTGGGGGCCTACCCGTTCGCTATCGACGATCAGGTGATTTCCGCGGCAGGGATTGTCCGCGGCGTCCTGGAAGACCTGGATAATGCAGAATCCCGGGAGATCATTGCCACCAGATTTCATAACACGATTGTGCAGATTATCCTGGAGTGCGTCCGGCGGGTGTCCGGGGTCACCGGGCTCCGGACCGTCGCGCTGAGTGGCGGCTCCTGGCAAAATAGATACCTGTTTGCGAGCGCCAAGAAGGTACTGCCCGAAGCGGGCTACCGCCTGTTGTACCACCGGAATGTTCCGGCGAACGACGGGGGGCTCTGTCTGGGGCAGGCCGTGATAGCTTATCGGAGGTGGAGAGAGGAATGTGTGTAGCCGTTCCTGGAAAAGTGATTGAAGTGAATCCAGCAGACAACACCTGTATCGTCGAGGTCTTCGGAGTGACTCGCCGCATCAACACGATCATGGTCGGTGAGGTCGAGCTAGGCGAGTATCTGATCGCCCACACCGGGTTCGCCATCGAGAAACTGGATCTGGAAGAGGCGATGATCCGACTGAAGCTGTGGGAGGAGATTTTGAGCTATGCAGATCCTGGACAGGTTTCGTGACCCCGTAGTTGGCCGGGCACTCCTCGTCAAGGTAACCGAACAGGCCAAAGAGGTCGCAGAACGCCTGGGCCGCCGATCGGTGTTTATGGAGGTCTGCGGCACCCACACGGTGGCCATCTCCAAGGCCGGACTGAGAAGCCTCCTGAGCGAATATATCGACCTGCGCAGCGGTCCGGGCTGTCCGGTTTGTGTAACCGACTACGGTGACATCGACCGCATGGTGGCCTTCGCCCGGACCCCGGGGGTGACCCTGGGCACCTTCGGCGATATGATTCGCGTCCCAGGCAGTTTTGCCTCGTTGGAGAAGGAGATGGCGGCCGGAGCCGACGTCCGCATTTTCTATTCACCGGCTGATGCCGTGGAATACGCGCGTACTCATCCGGATCGGCACGTGGTGTTTCTGGGGGTCGGGTTTGAGACTACGGCGCCCGGTATTGCGCTGAGCATTCTGCAGGCGAAGGCGCAGGGGGTCACGAACTTCAGCGTGCTTACCTCGCACAAGCTGGTGCCGCCGGCGATGCATGCGATCCTGGCCGATCCGGAACTGAGGCTGGACGGCTTCATCCTGCCGGGCCACGCCACCGCGATCGTGGGGCGCAACGCCTTCCAGTTCGTGGCCGACCAGTACAACCTGCCGGCGGTGGTCACCGGCTTTGAGACGACGGACATCCTGGACTGCCTGCACAACCTGCTGGATCAGCTGTTCCAAGGTCAGGTGCGGGTGGACAACGGCTACTCTAGAGTGGTTAAAGATGAAGGTAACGTCCGGGCGCAGGCCCTGATGGAGCAGTTGTTTGAGGTGGCGGATGTTTCCTGGCGTGGGTTCGGGGTGATCCCAGCGAGCGGCATGGTCATCCGGCCGGAGTTCGCGGACTTTAACGCCGAGAAGCGCTTCACCGTGAATATTCCGGAGCCGCGCATCCCGAAGGGCTGCCGCTGCGGCGACCTCCTGAAGGGGAAGATCAACCCGCACGAGTGCCGCCTGTTCGGCACCGCCTGCACCCCGGTCAACCCGATCGGCCCCTGCATGGTCTCATCCGAAGGCGCCTGCGCGGCATACTACCAATACGACCGCCGGGGGCAGTAGTCAGAGTGAGAACCCAAGGGAGACCCCAAAGGAGAGATAAGATGGCTTCTGACATTATTCTGTTGGCGCACGGTGACGGGGGGAAGTTGACCCACGACCTGGTCACCGAACTTTTTATGAAACACCTCGGTAACGGCCTGTTGGAGGGGCTGACCGATGCGGCGACCTTTAAGGTGGGCGAGGGGCGAATGGCTTTGACCACGGATTCCTTCGTAATCGACCCGCCGTTTTTTCCGGGCGGGGATATCGGGAAGCTGGCGGTGTGCGGCACGGTCAACGACCTGGCCGTGAGCGGGGCGGTGCCGCGCTACCTGACGGCGGGTTTCCTGATTGAAGAGGGGCTGCCCATGGCCGACCTGGAGCGGGTGGTTGCTTCGATGGCCGAGACCTGCCGCGAGGCGGGAGTGCAGGTTGTGGCCGGAGACACCAAGGTGGTGCCGCGCGGCGGACTGGACCGGATTTTTATTAATACAACTGGCTTTGGTCTGATCCCGGACGGGGTGGACTTGGGCTACCACCGGATTGCGCCGGGTGACATGGTGCTGGTGAACGGGAATATGGGTGACCACGGGATGGCGGTGCTGACCGCGCGCGAGGGTTTCGGGTTTGAACAGCCGATCCTGAGCGACTGCGCGCCGTTGCACGAGATTACCGGTTTGCTGGCGGAGAAGCTGTCCGGGGTGAAGCTGATGCGGGACCTGACCCGCGGCGGCCTGGCCACTTCGACCAAGGAGATAGCGTCTTCGGCGGTCTGCGACATCTGGCTGGAGGAAGCCGCGATCCCGGTTGATCCGGTGGTGAAGGGAGCCTCGGAGATGCTCGGCGTGGATCCCTTCTATATGGCCAATGAGGGTAAGTTCCTGGCTATTGTGGCCCCGGAACAGGCTGACGAGGCACTCCGCATGATGCGGGAGCACCGCTACGGGCGTAACGCGCGGGTGGTCGGTGAAGTGCGCACCGGTAAGGGCGACTGCTACCTGAAGACGGCGCTGGGCGGAACCAAGTACCTGGATATGCTGGCCGGAGCACCGTTGCCGCGGATATGCTAGTGAATAGGAACAAAGGCGAACCAACAAAATGAGAGCGGGCGACCGCTCTTTTTTGTCGAACTGTGAGGTTGCTGTTTCAAAAGTCTAAATTTGGTACAGATATGGACAAATGAAAAAATTTCAAACGGATGTCCCGTTTCGACATGGTTCTTATTGCCGATCTGGTAAACTAGTCCCATCTATGTGGTGAGGGGACTAGCACTATGCCATACACGCACTGGAGAAAACTGTTGTCCATATTCGGCATTACGGTATGCAAGTGTGAAGAATGCGGTTCGGTTTACATTCGCGGCAAACACTATCACAAGCGGATTTGGGGTATATCCTGTTCAAAACATCTCTAGTAGGAGATCAACGATGAGCCCTATTGTTGAGAACCAAGTCAATACATTGCCGGGCAATAGACAACTGTTCGTTTAGGGCTTCTCCAACACGCACAATTTCCTCGGCGGTCAGTTGCTCCAGCTTCCGGTTATTGCATAGTTGTTGAACCATATAACCAACTTCTTCAGGATTGTAACCAAGCTCGACCAACTGTTTCTGCAGTGTTCTAATTCTGCGGGTCCCAACCTCGTTCGTCCGTTTTCCTGTAACAGCACCGATCCAGGGCATAATATAACTGAACAAACCAAAACCTCCCCGGTATGTTCACCATACCTCAAGGAGGTTTCCTTGCAATGGTATGGTCTCTGGTAGCCAGGCCGTCTTATCGGTTGAACGACTTAGACCCTCAGCTTTGCGCCCCTGCCTTTCGACAGGTTTGCCCTTCAAGACGCTGAATATTGTCTATTGTACCTGATTTAGGTCGAAAGTGGAAGACGTCATCGGAAGAATCCGGAACGCTAGAGCTTGTTAATCACCAGACCGGTGCTCAGCTTCGGGTAGAAGTAGGTGGACTTCTGCGGCATTCTTTCGCCGCCCTCGGCTACGGCCACCAACTCATCTACGCCAGTGGGGTTCATAAAGAAGGCAAAGGCAAACTCCCCCTGATCTACCTTTTCCAGAGCACCGGATTCCTCGCGGGTGTAGCGGATCAGACCCTCGTCGGTGCGCTCGCTGCTACCGATGTCGAGATACTTCTCCAGGATCAGGCTGTGCAAGACCGTTACGTCAAGCCGCCGCCAGGCCGGAGACTTGTCCGCGGGCATCAGACGGTCCAGATCGCCCCCGGGTTTCAGGGAGAGCCAGTACAGACGACCGTCCCCGGCGTAAAGACCAAAGGAGCCCTTGCCCCGAACCTCCAGGTCATCCAGGAACACCTGAAAGCCGTGCGGTCCGACGGTGGCGGGGGTGACCTCAAAGACATCCCCCAGTTCAGAGACTAGGGCTTCCGGATCGATGCCCTTCGGGTTTTGCACCAGACGGTGGGTGGGTAGCACCAGCAGGCCGGGATCGTAGAGGTTGACCAGCACCATCAGGGCGTAGTTGTGCAACCCCGGGCCGCCGATCTCCTGGCTGTAAGCCAGGGCAGTCTCGTACCGGTGGTGCCCGTCGGCGATGAAGATGTGTTTTTGTTCCATGATGCTGATAATCGGGTTGATTACGGTATGGTCACGGACGATCCACATGCGGTGCGCCTGACCAAGCTCGTCGGTGAAAGAAATGTCCGGATCATTCTGCATCACTTTCGCAATAATCAGGGAACTGACCATTTCCTTCTCCGGATAGAGGCCGAAGATCGGGCTGAAGTTGGCCCGACAGAGGCGCATCAACTCCAGGCGATCCTTCTTGTGCTTAGGCAGGGTCTCCTCGTGTGGCAGGATCACTCCGGTCTCATAAGGTTCAACGCGCACGCCGCAGAAGAAACCGCGACGGCCGTAGGTCCGCCCCCGCAAGGTAAACTGCTGCTCGTAGAGGTAGAGGCACTGCTGCCGATCCTGCACCAGCACCTGGCTGTCCAGCCAATTGCTGAAGGTCTCGCCGGCCCGCGTGTAGCGGTTGTTCCCGGCGTCGTCTGCGGGACCGGTCTTGCCGTATTCAAGCCGGATTACGTTGTATGGGCTCCGTTCGTAGTAACGGTTCTGAGCGGATTCATCGATAACGTCGTAGGGGGGGGTGACCACCTGGGCGAGATCGGGCACGATGCGGGGATTATAACGAACTCCCCGAAGGGGAATGATTGACGCCAAAACAGATGCCTCCTCGTGCTACTGGTCTGTCCCAATTATAACTTGAATTGAAAAGGAGTGACCATCTTTTTTACCCCGAGGGTTCCAATTCGTCCTTCCGGGTCCAGCGCTCGCTGTCCCGCTCCCGGTACTTGGCCATCAGGGGCAAGTGGAGGGGCAAGGGCAAGTGGGGACGGTTCTTGCTTGCCCCCCGGGGGATCAGGGGGCAAGTGGGGACGGTTCTTGCTTGCCCCCCGGGGGATCAGTAGCGGTGCAGTTAGACCGCCCGCCTCGAAAGGACCAACCTGGAGACCGGTTTTCCCTAAGTTCGGTGATTAGAACGGGATGTCTAGTGTCTCGCAAAAAGTAGCCTGTCCCCCTTTGTGGATAAGTCGGTTGGTATATTTGTCCGGGGGGGCACGTACACATAGGTAAAGTATGTCTCTGGAGGGGATTTACATGCGCTGGATCATCTTGCCGCGGGGCCGGATTTGGTTGACGGCGGTCGCCGTTCTGCTGCTCTTCGTTGTGGCTCTGGTAGTGTTTCGTGGCTGTGCTCAGAGCGTAACCATTGACAAGGAGATCTTCCTGGCGGAGAGTCTGGAAAAGACCAAAGCCGCTCAAACCTACCGCTACACGATCGATTCCCGGCTGGGCGGGGTGGACCGGGATACTGAGTACTTGAGCCGGATTGAGGGTGAATACGCCGGCGTGGACCGGGTGCACATCAAGGGCACCCTCGCCAACAACCCGATCGAGTTTATCCAAGTGGACGATACGACCTATATGAAGGATCAGATTTCCGGAACGTGGCTGTCCCTGCAAGGCAACCGGTTGGCCCAGACGGAACTCTTCATTACCGAGCTGAATCCGCTGGCCGTCTTTGATTTCAAGGACGTCCCGGTGTCGGAGTTCAAGGGGCAGGACGGCAAGCACCAGCTGATGGAACTGAAGCCGATGGTACAAAACCCGTATCTGGACCTGGCCTTCACGGATTTCACCTACAAGATCTGGGTGAATCCCAAGGACAAACGGATCGCCAAGACCGAGATCTCGGCGGTGAGCAGGACCAACGAGAAGGAAACACTGGACATTGTCATCGAGTTCAAGGACTACGACAAGGAGATCAGCATCCAGGCCCCGCAGTAGTCTGTACAGTCTGTCCGCGCCCGTGGTGCGACAGTAAACGCTTCCCCTTGTGAAGAGGAGTGGACTTGATCTACTCCTCTTCCGCTTTGTACCAGAGGCACCGGGTTAGGACTGTGAGCTTTCCTCTAATGCTTCCTAAAACCGCGGGCTTTTCCTACCGCTCTCAGCCATTCGGCATTCATTGACACTAATCTTTAATTCTTGGTATAATAGGCCATATTTTTCAGGAATTATCCTGCCCGAAAGGGGAGGCTGAGAGCCTAATGCACCAGGATCTGGAGCGGAAACTGGTTTCCGGAGACGAGATCCAGGACAGAGTGGCTGCGATGGGGCGCGAGATCGCCAGGGACTTCATTGGTAAGGATTTGTTGCTAGTCGGAATTCTGAAGGGGTCGACCATCTTTATGGCCGACCTTGCGCGTCAGATCGACATACCGGTAGCGATGGACTATATGGCGGTGTCCAGCTACGGCCTATCCACCACCTCTTCAGGGGTGGTCCGTATTTTGAAGGATCTCGAGGAGAGTATCGAGGGGCGGCATGTGTTGATTGTGGAAGACATAGTGGACACGGGTCTGACCCTGAACTACCTGTTGGAATACCTGCGCTCACGCGGGCCTGCCGAGGTTAAGGTTTGCGTGTTGTTGGACAAGTATGAACGGCGCAAGGTGGATGTCCAGGTCGATTACCTCGGGTTCACGATTCCGGACGAGTTCGCCGTAGGCTACGGCCTGGACTACCGGGAGCGCTACCGGAACCTAGGCGACATTTGGGTCCTGAAGCCGGAAGTTTACACCAAACAGGGGGAGTAGAGTTGCATTTCGGACACGATTTTGTAATCGTCCTTGATTTCGGCGGGCAGTACACACAACTGATCGCCCGGCGGATCCGCGAGTGCCGCGTGTACTGTGAGATCCTGCCCTATAATACACCGGTGGCGGAACTGGCGGTGCGCAAGCCGCAGGCCATCGTGTTCTCCGGTGGGCCTTCCAGTGTGTACCAGGAGGGTGCACCCCGCGTTGACCCGGATATTTACAACTTGGACATCCCGATTCTCGGGATTTGCTACGGCATGCAGCTGATGGCCTTTCAACTGGGCGGCAAGGTGCGGCCTTCCGAACAGCGGGAGTACGGGAAAACGACCCTGGAGAGTGTTTCCGGGGATCTTCTGTTTAAAAAGCTCCAGCCGCGCGAGCAGTGCTGGATGAGCCATGGGGACAGCGTGGAGGCGGTGCCTCCGGGCTTTGAGATTTCGGCCCGGACGTCCAGTGCTCCGGTCGCGGCGATGAGTGCACGGGACCGGAAGCTGTACGCGTTGCAGTTTCACCCCGAGGTGGTGCACACCCCTGGCGGGATGACCATTCTTCAAGACTTCCTTTATGAAGTCTGCGGTTGCCAGGGTGACTGGACGATGGCTTCCTTCCTGGAGAGTACAGTGGCGCAGATCCGGGCCGAGGCGGGCGATGCGGAACAGGTGCTGTGCGCCCTCAGCGGCGGAGTCGATTCGTCGGTGGCGGCGGCGCTTGTCCAGCGCGCTGTGGGTGACCGGCTGACCTGCGTGTTTGTGAACCACGGGCTACTGCGCAAGGGGGAGCCGGAGGAAGTGCAGCGTGTCTTTCGCAACCAATTTCAGATGAATCTGATTTATGTGGACGCCGAGGAGCGCTTCCTGGCCAAGCTGGCCGGAGTGACCGATCCGGAGCGCAAACGGAAGATTATCGGCACGGAGTTTATCCGGGTCTTCGAAGAGGAAGCAGCGAAGCTCGGCCGGATCGACTATCTGGTGCAGGGCACCCTGTATCCGGACGTGGTCGAGAGCGGTACCGCCACGGCGGCGGTGATCAAGTCCCACCACAACGTGGGCGGCCTGCCGGAGGACATGCAGTTCAAACTGATCGAGCCGCTGAAGTGGCTGTTTAAGGATGAGGTGCGCGTGCTCGGTGAGGAACTCGGCCTGCCTGAGGAGATCGTCTGGCGCCAGCCGTTCCCGGGTCCGGGTCTGGCCGTGCGCATCCTGGGCGAGGTCACCCGGGAGAAGCTCGACGTATTACGCAAAGCCGACGCCATCGTGACCGATGAGGTCCGTAAGGCGGGGCTGTACCGCGCCATCTGGCAGTCCTTTGCGGTGCTGCCCTCGATGAAGAGCGTGGGTGTAATGGGTGACGAACGCACCTATGCCTACACGGCCGTGATCAGGGCGGTGGACAGTGCGGACGGGATGACCGCAGACTGGGTGCGCATGCCCTACGAGGTATTGGAGAAGATTTCGTCCCGGATCGTGGGCGAGGTACGCGAGATTAACCGGGTGGTTTACGACATTACTTCGAAGCCCCCGGGCACAATAGAGTGGGAATAGTGTTAAGTTAGGGGCCTGACCCACTAACTTAACATCGTCTGGTATTATCTAGGTGGCTGTTTGGAGTACAGCAGCACGGCTGCGGAACGCGGCCTGAAGGTGATCATCGCTGCGGCCGGAATGGCCGCCCACCTGGGGGGGGGTGATCGCGGCGCACACGATCCTGCCTGTGATCGGAGTGCCGATCAAGTCCGGCGCGCTTAACGGTCAGGACGCCCTGTACTCCACAGTGCAGATGCCGTCCGGAGTACCCGTAGCCACCGTGGGTATCAATGGTGCGAAGAACGCCGCCATCCTGGCGGCCCAGATGATCGCCCTCACGGATGAGGGTGTTCGCGCCCGGCTGGAGCCGTTCAAGCGGGACATGACCGCCGAGGTCGAAGCATAGGACGCCAAGCTCCAGTCCCTCGGCTGGTCCGAATACCTAAAGCAACAGTAAGGGAAACAGGAGTTATATCAATGATCGATCGTTACACCCTGCCCGAAATGAAGGCCATCTGGTCCGAGGAAAACAAGTTCCGGAAATGGCTTAAAGTAGAGATACTGGCCTGCGAGGCGCTGGCCGAGCTGGGCCAGATACCGGCTGAGGCCGTAGACGTCATCAGAAACCGTGCGGACTTCAGGGTCGAGCGCATTCTGGAAATCGAGAAGGTCACCCGACACGACGTGATCGCCTTCCTGACCAACGTTGGTGAGTACGTGGGCGAGGAGTCCAAGTACATTCACCTGGGAATGACTTCGTCGGACGTGGTGGACACCGCCCTTGCGGTGCGCATGGTCGAGGCTGGGTGGCAGATCTTGGTCCGCCTAAAGGAGCTTCGCCTGGCACTGTTGGAGAAGGCTGTGAAGTACCGCGACACCCTGATGATCGGACGCACCCACGGCATTCACGCCGAGCCTATGACCTTCGGCCTGAAGATGCTGCTTTGGGTGGCCGAGGTGGAGCGGGACATCGAACGGATGGAAAAGGCCGTCGAGGAAGTGGCTGTGGGCAAGCTTTCCGGCGCGGTCGGCAGCTATTCCACCCTGGAGCCCTTCGTTGAAGAACATGTCTGTCGGAAGCTCGGGCTGACCCCGGAGCGGGTGGCCACGCAGGTCATTCAGCGTGACCGGCACGCCGCCTATATGACCGCGATTGCCGTGGTCGGAGCCTCGCTCGAAAAGTTCGCGGTGGAGATCCGTAACCTCCAGCGCACCGACATCCGTGAAGCGGAGGAACCGTTTAAAGCCGGGCAGAAGGGCTCGTCCGCAATGCCGCACAAGCGCAACCCGATCGTCTGCGAACGCATCTCCGGCTTGGCCCGGCTCCTGCGTGCCAACGCCATGGTAGCTCTGGAGAACGTCGCCCTCTGGCACGAGCGGGACATCTCTCATTCCTCGGTGGAACGGGTGGTCATTCCGGACAGCACGATCACCCTGGACTATATGGTCTTCCGGTTCACCGGGGTGATCCAGGATCTGCTGGTTTATCCCGAGAACATGAAACAGAACCTGGAACGTACGCACGGGCTGGTCTTCTCCCAACGGGTGCTACTGGCCCTAGTGGAAAAAGGACTCAGCCGAGAGAAGGGCTACGAAATCGTCCAGCGCAACGCAATGCAGTCCTGGCAGACCGGCGAACCGCTCAAGGACCTGCTCCTGCGTGACACCGAACTGACCGCCCACCTGAACCCGGATGAACTCGAAGCGGTCTTCGACTACGGCCACTTCACCCGCCGGCTCGGCGAAGTTTACCGCCGCTTCGGCCTGGTGTAGTTATCCACAAAAGTAGCCTGTCCCCTTTATTCCCTATTCCCTATTTTAAGGGAGGAGAACTAATGGACAAGGGTAAGTTTCTGTATGAAGGTAAGGCTAAGCGGGTTTACCGGACGGCCGACCCGAATCAGTACATCGTTTCCTACAAGGACGATGCCACGGCCTTCGACGGGCAGAAGAAGGGTACCATCACCGATAAGGGCGTGGTGAACAACCTCGTTTCCGCCCACTTCTTCAAGCTGCTCGAGCAGGAGGGTGTGCCGACGCACTTCGTCGAACTGCTGAACGACCGGGAGATGACCGTTCGCGCCGTGCGGATCGTGC
The DNA here is from genome assembly GCA_019084485.1 of Desulforudis sp. Taxonomy (GTDB): domain Bacteria; phylum Bacillota; class Desulfotomaculia; order Desulfotomaculales; family Desulforudaceae; genus SURF-60. Next base: position 29,143 of record JAHRFU010000039.1, read on the forward strand.
CGATCGAACTGGTGGTACGGAACGTCACCGCGGGCAGCCTGGCTAAGCGTCTGGGTCTCGATGAGGGGATCGAACTGGACGAACCGGTCGTAGAATATTATTATAAGAGTGATGAGCTGCACGATCCCCTCATCAACTGTTCGCACATTCGGCTCCTTAAGCTGGCCGAACCCGAGCAACTCACTACGATGCGGGAGATGGCCCTTAAGGTCAACGACTTTCTCAAGAAGTACCTGGACGCACGCAACATCATCTTGATCGATTTCAAACTGGAATTCGGGGTTACCGAAGGCGAAGGGCGCTTGATCCTTGCCGATGAGATCTCCCCGGATACTTGTCGTTTCTGGGACAAGCAGACCCGGGAGAAGCTTGACAAGGACCGCTTCCGCCGCGACCTGGGCGGGGTGGAGGAGGCTTATCAGGAGATCCTGCGCCGCCTGCTTGGGTAGTGGGAAGTGGGATGTTAGAGACTGGTTGATGACTGTCCGGATCGAAGGTTTCCTATGTACACCGGGATAGGAGTGGGCTGAGACAAATGAACTACGACCGGGACAAACCCCGTGAACACTGTGGCGTCTTCGGCATCTACGGCCCCGGGCTCGATGTAGCCCGGCTTACCTTTTACGGGCTGTACGCCCTGCAGCACCGGGGGCAAGAGAGTGCCGGGATCGCGATCGCCAACGGGTCTCACATCAACCTGCACAAGGGAATGGGGCTTGTCCCCGATGTATTCAACGAGTCAGTTATCTCAAGTCTCAAGGGTCACAGCGCGATTGGGCACGTGCGCTACTCCACCACGGGGTCCAGCCTGGCGGTGAACGCGCAACCCCTGGTGTTCAGATACGCCGGGGGCCAGATCGGCCTGGCCCACAACGGGAACCTGACGAACATCTACGAGTTGCGGCAGCAGATGGCGGCTTCCGGAGCAGTGTTCCAGACCACCACGGACAGCGAAGTGATCGTGAACCTGATCGCCCGGCACAGCCAGAACAGCCTGGAGGAAGCTCTGGTCAAGTGTATGATCGATATCAAAGGGGCCTACTCGCTGGTGATCCAGACCGAGGATAGGCTCGTGGCGATGCGCGACCCGTTTGGATTCCGGCCCCTGTGCCTGGGTAAACTGGGTAATGCTTGGGTGGTGGCCTCGGAGTCCTGCGCGCTGGATACCATCGGTGCGGAGTTTATCCGTGATATCCGGGGCGGCGAGATCGTCGTGATGGACAAGAACGGCCTGGTCAGCATCAATGCCCTGGCCGGCAATCGGCAGGCGCACTGTATCTTTGAATATATTTATTTCGCCCGTGCGGATAGCCGCATCAACGGTTTCAACGTGAACCGGGTGCGCCGGATGATGGGCGAACAGCTCGCCCGCGAGTATCCGATCGAGGCCGACCTGGTTCTGCCGGTGCCGGACTCCGGGATTCCGGCGGCGCGGGGTTATGCAGACGCCTCGGGGATACCGTTCGAGGAAGGCCTGATGAAAAACCGCTACATCGGTCGGACCTTTATTCAGCCCGCCCAGCACCTGCGTGACCTGGGGGTGCGCTTGAAACTGAACCCGATCCGCGAGGTATTGGAAGGAAAACGGGTGATCATGGTGGATGATTCCCTGGTGCGGGGCACCACCAGCTGCAAGATTGTGAAGATGTTGCGGGATGCGGGGGCGACCGAGATTCACCTGTGCCTGAGTTCGCCTCCGGTAACCTTTCCCTGCTACTACGGTATCGACACTTCGAACCGGAAGGAACTGATCGCCGCGCAGAAGCGGATCGAGGAGATTCGCCAGTATACGGGGGCGGACAGCCTGAACTACCTGAGCCTGGACGGGCTCCTGGGTGTGTTCGGCGACCGGCGGGATGATTTCTGCACCGCCTGCTTTGACGGGGAATATCCCGTGAAAATGCCTGGGAAAACGAATGGGAAGTTTGCCCTGGAAGGGTGATCCGTTTTGACTGAACCGAAAAAAGGCCTGACCTATGCCGAGGCCGGTGTGGACATTGAGGCCGCCAACCGTGCGGTGGAACTGATGCGACAGTCGGTCCGGCGGACGCTGCGGCCCGAGGTGTTGACCGACATCGGCGGATTTGGCGGGCTTTTTGCATTGAATGCCGGGAAGTACCGGGAACCGGTGCTGGTTTCCGGCACGGACGGTGTGGGTACCAAACTGCGGGTCGCGTTTATGATGGACCAGCACGGCACGGTCGGGATCGACCTGGTGGCGATGTGCGTGAACGACATCCTCGTCCAGGGTGCGGAACCGCTATTCTTTCTGGACTACCTGGCGGTGGGCAAGGTCGTGCCGGAGCGTGTGTCCACGGTTGTGGCCGGCATCGCCGAGGGCTGCTGCCTAGCTGGCTGTGCCCTGATCGGCGGGGAGACGGCCGAGATGCCCGGTTTCTACGCGGATGAGGAGTACGATATGGCCGGGTTTGCGGTGGGCGTGGTGGAGCGCTCCCGCATTGTGGACGGTTCGGCGATCCGCAAAGGGGATGTGCTGCTGGGCCTGGCCTCGTCCGGGTTGCACAGCAACGGGTTTTCCCTGGCGCGTAAGGTGCTGCTGGAGATCGGCGGAATGGACGTGGACAGTTATCGGCATGAGCTTGGCCGGACGGTCGGAGAGGAAATCCTGGTCCCCACCCGGATTTACGTACGGGTGGTGCTGCCCCTGCTTGATGAGTTCACGGTGCGGGGAATGGCGCATATCACCGGAGGCGGGGTTACTGAGAACGTGCCGCGTATTCTACCGGCGGGCTTAAAGGCCGTGGTCAAGCGCGGCAGCTGGCCGCTGCTGCCGGTTTTCGCGCTGATCCAGGAGATCGGCAATGTGGCCCCGGAGGAGATGTACCGCACTTTCAACATGGGGATCGGCTTTGTCCTGGTGGTGCCGGCGGATGAAGCGGACGCGGTTATGGGCCGCCTGCGCACTCAAGGTGAGCAGGTCTTCCGGATCGGGAGTATTGCGGACGGAGCGCAGGTCGTGGAATACAAGTGAGTTTCTGCCGCCTGCGACGTTACCATCTGATGACCGGAAAAGAGGGGCTGGAATATGGATTCCCGAAGTTTTCGAGTATTCAAAAGTGGGAATTTAGTGCGGTGTCCCCGATATTTTGGCCCTGGAATCAGGAGAAGATAAATGGAAGTCAGGGATGATCACCGGAGTCAACTAAAGATCGGTGTACTGGCCTCGGGGCGTGGGTCTAACCTGCAGGCTATTCTGGACGCGACCCTGGACGGGCGGCTGCCGGCCGAAGTGGCTGTGGTGATCAGCGACGACCCGCAGGCTTACGCCCTGGAGCGGGCGCGGACGCATGGTATCCCCCTGCACTCGGTGGAGTTGGCCGGGAAGCCTTCTAAGCAGGCCTATGAGGAAGAGATCGTGCGTATCTTGCGTGAGCACGGAGTCGGGCTGGTTTGCCTGGCGGGTTACATGCGGATCGTTTCGCCTGTGATGCTCCGGGCCTTCCCGAACCGAATGATTAACATCCACCCTTCGCTACTCCCTTCCTTCCCGGGGTTGCACGCCCAGCGTCAGGCTTTGGACTACGGGGTGCGCTTCTCGGGGTGCACCGTCCATTTCGTGGATGAGGGCGTGGACAGCGGCCCGATTATTATTCAGGCTGTGGTGCCCGTGCTGCAGGATGACACCGAGGACACCCTCTCGGCGCGCATTCTGGAGCAGGAGCACCGCATTTACGTGGAGGCCGTGCGCCTCTACGCACTAGGGAAATTGACGATTAAGGGCCGGAAGGTCTGCTACGATAACCCAACGAAATGAGCGCCAAAAGGAGGCGGAAGGTATGAAAATCAAGCGTGCGCTGATCAGTGTGTCGGACAAGACCGGGCTGGAGGAGTTTGCGCGCGGACTACACGCGGCGGGGGTGGAACTGGTTTCCACGGGAGGCACGGCAACGGCGATCGCACAGGCGGGGATACCGGTGACCAAGGTCTCGGACGTGACCGGATTTCCGGAGATCCTGGGCGGTCGGGTGAAAACCCTGCACCCGCGCATTCACGGCGGAATCCTGGCGATGCGTACCGACGAACACCTGGCGCAGCTGGACGAGCATGGCATTGTGCCGATTGATATGGTGGTCGTGAACCTTTATCCCTTCAAGGCGACCATCACCAAGGAAGGGGTCTGCCAGTCCGACGCGATTGAGAATATCGATATCGGGGGCCCGGCGATGATCCGGGCTGCGGCCAAGAACTTCAAGTATGTGGTGGTGGTCACCAACCCGATAAGTTACCTGGAGATATTGGAGGCCCTCACTCAAGACGAAATCACTGATGAGCTGCGGATGTCCCTGGCGCGGGAGGCCTTTGCGCACACGGCCCACTACGATTCGGTGATCGCCGGGTACCTCGGCCACTGCGATGACAGCGGCAAGATGTTCCCGGCGGAGATCTCTCTGCCCTTCGAGCTGGTCCAGTCCCTGCGCTACGGGGAGAATCCCCATCAGCAGGCGGCTTTTTACCGCGATCCCCGGCGCTTCGGGGCCTCGGTCGCCAATGCCCACCAACTGCACGGCAAGGAGCTTTCCTATAACAACATCCTGGATCTGAACTCCGCGCTCGAACTGGTGCGGGAGTTCGAGGAGCCGACGGTGGCGATCATTAAGCACAACAACCCCAGCGGCGTGGCTAGTCGCGACGCGCTGGTCGAGGCCTACCGTTTGGCTTACGAGGCTGATCCGGTGTCGGCCTTCGGCGGGATCGTGGCCGTGAACCGCGTGGTGGACGGGCCGACCGCCGAGGAAATGAGCAAGCTATTCCTGGAGGCCGTAATTGCCCCCGGGTTCAGTGAAGAGGCCCTGCCGATCCTTACGAAAAAGGTCGGGATCAGGCTGCTGGAGACGGGCCCCTTCCACCTGATGTCACCCGACTGGTACGACATGCGGAAGGTGAACGGCGGCCTCCTCGTCCAGCAAGGCGACCGCCAAGTGTTCAACCGCGAAGACCTCCGGGTGGCCACCAAGAAGCAGCCTACGGCGGAGCAGCTGGCGGAGCTGGAGTTCGCCTTTAAGATTGTCAAGAATGTGAAGTCCAACGCCATTGTAGTCACCGCAGACCGGCGACTGCTTGGTGTCGGGGCCGGTCAGATGAACCGGGTCGGTTCGGCGCGCATCGCTCTGGAGCAGGCCGGAGAGGCGGCCAAAGGTGCCGTGCTGGCGTCCGACGCCTTTTTCCCGTTCAACGACACCGTCTTGCAGGCGGCCGAGGCCGGCATCGCGGCGATCATTCAGCCGGGCGGTTCGGTACGCGACCAGGACTCCATCGACACCGCCGACGAGAAAGGCATTGCCATGGTCTTCACCGGCATGCGCCACTTCAAACACTAGGAGGGTCAGACTTAAAAAGTTAAGTAA
>JAHRFU010000025.1 GCA_019084485.1 Desulforudis sp.
AACCGTGACACACAGCAAAGACCCCTGGTTCATTGCTGAACCAGGGGTCTTTGTTAAAATTATTCCAGCGCCGATGGTACTGGGTTTTCCCGGGAGAGTAGGTCGCCGCCGGAATAATTTTAACAAAGACCCCTGGTTCAGCAATGAACCAGGGGTCTTTGCTGTGTGTCACGGTTCACCAAAAAAATTTAAAAGAATTAAAGCTCCGACCCCAACACGACCCCAACAGGATTTTTTGGGCGCTTGGCGAAATATGCATGTAAATGCACAATTTGGTTGATTGGGAAAACCTTGTCCACTCGCCGGCCGTCTAAAGTATTGGAGACATACCGAAAAGGAGGTATCTGGGTTTGCGCAGATTAATCGGGAGCTTGGTAGTGATGGTGTTCGCACTTACCCTTATGGTCGGGGTTGCTCATGCCAATCCGGCATCGAATTTGAATGATTTCACCGATACCAAGGATTACTGGGCGGCGCAGGTGATTGCTCAGTCCAACGCCCTGGGTATTGTGCGCGGTTATCCAGGGAACGTTTTCAAACCTCGGGATCCGGTGATCCGCGTGGATATGCTGATTATCCTGATCCGTTCGCTGGGCCTTGAGGAACAGGCTAATGCGGTCAACGTGGAGACTCTGAATCTGCAGTTCCCGTCCGATGTCAATTATGGTAAGGGTCACATCTCGCTTGCTGCCGACCGTGGCATCATTGACAAAACCCGCATCAGTTCCATGGAGTTTCGCAAGCCGGCAACCCGGCTGGAGGTGGCTGTGCTAACCGCTATCGCCTTAAAACTGCCGGACGACCCCACTCCCTTATCCTTTACTGATCTCGGTGACATCCCGGCTATCTACCACGGCAAAATCGCAGCCTTGGTTAACAAGGGGATAATGTCCGGGACGCCGGGGAATATGTTTGAACCGAACCGTAGCGTTACCCGGGCAGAAATGACTTCCCTGGTCGGGAACATGTTGACTAGTGGTGATGTTGACCCCTATCCGGGGCGTTATCAGATTGCGAAGATAATATCCCTCAATCCTACGCAGGGTACGATCAGCGCACAAGCGGGTACGGTAACAAGAACCTATACCCTGGCCTCAACCTATCGGACCTACCGGGGCGGAAAGCTGGTCAGTCTGACGGGGCTGCTACCCGGGGAGAACGCTGTTATAGTGCTGAATGAAGATGGTAAGGCCGGCTACTTGGCCTATACCACTGCTGCTGTTAGAGATGGGATCGTGGGTACCACTGATACCTTCACGGGAACGATTCAAGCGCTGCGCCTTGATGCCCAGGTTAAGCTGGAGCTGAAGCGCACCACAGGCGCCATAGTTACGCTTCCCCTTGGCGCTGGCGCTAAGATTACTCAAAATGGGGTTACCAAGGATCTGACCACTCTCACTGGCGGGCAAACGGTTGAGGTCAAAGTGGTTAACGGTTTGGTCACCGAGATTAGGCTCAATCCCGTAACCACACCGTCACTAACCTCTGCGAAGTCATATGTGGTCAACAAGTATCTTGACTACTTCACAGTGCACCACGATAACGGTACCAATAGCCAGGTTGACCTTACGGCGGGTTTATCCTTTATCCGTAACGGGGTAACTACCGGATATCACGCCCTCAGCCGTGGAACAGCGATTGAGTTGGTCAAGAGCGGTACCACCGTCACCGCCGTTAAGATCCTGGATGAGCCCTCAAAAGTGTTCGGAAGGGTGACCTCAGTTCGTTCAGACCGTTTCACCATCAAGGACGACGATGGTATTGAGCTGTCCTATGACTTTGAATCGAATGTTTCAATCCGGGACGAGGATAACCGCCGTTTAGAAGTTGACGAGATTAAGGTGGACGATAATGTTGAGGCACAGTTGTCCTCGTCGGGTAAGATCAGCCACATCAAGGTGCTTACCTCGGCCGCTGAACTGGAAGGCATAGTTACCTATATCCGAACCACCAGTTCTCCGCGCATTCGCATTGAACTGAAGAACGGCACTGAGAAAACCTACTATATCGTCAGTAGCGTCAAGGTCAAGCGCGATTCCACCACTCTAGACCTAGAGGATGTGCGGGAAGGGGATCTGGTGGAGTTGACCCTGAACCGGAATGATGAGGTCTCGGAGATAAACATCAAGACTTCGACGGCCACTTCAGGAACGTTAACCGACCTTAGGCTCACTAGTAGCACGAAGCGGATTACGGTGGAACGCAGCAGTTCATCCCGGACGACTTACGACTTGGCCAGTAATGTCTTAGTGAAAAGGGGATCATCCACCCTGGATCTTAATGATTTGATGATCGGCTCCACAGTTGAGGTTAAGGTCAGCAGCAATAAGGTGACTGAAATCAAGGTCACCGGCGACCAAGACATTACAATTGAGGGTGAAATCAGAAGGGTGAACACCAGTTCAAAATGGATTGAGATTCGTCAGTCCAGTGGCAATGAGTTTAGGCTGTATTTTGAATCAAGCCCCACAATCAGGGACGAGGACGGGAGTTCAATTGGGATCGGAGACTTAAGAAACGGGTGGGAGGTTAAGCTGCAGCTGCGAATTGGTGACATCCGTCGGTTGGACGTGATCTACTCCTAGCACCTAGCAAAACAGCAGTCCATCCTGGTAACCCCCGGTTCACTAGAACCGGGGGTTTTTCTCGCCTGACAGGAACCATCCCAGCCTTGGTTGACATATTATGCCAGAAGACAGCCGTTACGGGTCTTTGCATAGGCCCATGGCGGAACCAAGATTGGAGTATCTATATTGATGCCAAATGTTGAATGGATCCGATCGGGCAGGGAGAAGCTCTGTCCTGCCCTTCGTAAAGAAGCCCTAGATCTCTACCGTCCGCTGAAACGGACCCCTTGTGTGATCTACCGTCCGGCACTGAATCTGCGCCTCAAACTACGGAAGATTCCGGTCATTGTCCAGTTGGATAAGGAGCAGGTGACCTCTCGATCCTGTTGCCGGACAGCCGAAAACGCGGGATGCACTGTGCGGCGCGAATTGGCGTTGATCGGCGGCTTTTCAACCCGAGCTTCGGCCGAAAACCTAAGTCGCCTGGTTGCCGATCCTGCTGTAAAGCGTATCTGGTACGACCGTGAGGTGCGGGCGGTGCTGGATGTGGCTGTGCCCGCAGTGGAGGCACCGGTGGTTTGGGAACGTAAATACAAGGGCAAAGGTGTAGCCGTTGCGGTTTTGGATACCGGTATTTATGCCCACCCCGATTTGAGCGGCCGGATTACCGCATTCTACGATGTGATTAATAAGAAGAAGTCTCCCTATGATGACAACGGGCATGGGACACATGTGGCGGGGATCGTGGGGTCATCCGGTAAGAGTTCGGAAGGAAAGTTCACCGGCGCAGCCCCGGAAGTGAGTCTGGTCGGGGTTAAGGTCTTGGATAAGTACGGTTCAGGGACACAATCCGGTGTTGTATCCGGGGTGCAGTGGTGCATCCAAAACAAACTCCGCTACGGCATCAGAGTCCTCTCAATGTCTCTAGGAGCCGGGGCCAAGAACCCTCCGGAGGATGACCCGCTTTGCCTGGCCGTTGTTAAGGCTTGGAATGCCGGGATGGTAGTGTGTGTAGCTGCCGGTAACAACGGTCCTAGCTCAAGGACTATTAACTCGCCAGGGATCGAACCGGTGGTAATCACCGTGGGTGCTACCGATGACCGGAATACGGTTCCGATCAGTGATGACCGGGTGGCAGGCTTTTCAAGTCGCGGACCTACTAACGAGGGAGATGTCAAGCCGGACGTGGTAATGCCCGGCACCAATATCAGCTCACTCCGTTCCCCAAATTCCCACATGGACAAAAGACATCCGGAAACCCGGGTGGATCGTTGGCATACCGTGCTATCGGGTACATCTATGGCAACACCGATGTGCTCAGGGGTAGTGGCCCTGCTTTTGGAAGCGGAGCCCGCCTTAAAGCCGGATCAGGTCAAGACCCGGGTTATGGAGGCTACAGTCGACCTTGGCTTTTCCGTCTACGCTCAGGGAAAAGGGTTGGTCATGGCACCGAATCTGGTCCGTTAAGCCTAGCTTATAGATTCTTTCACGCTCTCCCTTTCTTCGGCGTGCTTTGTGCTACAGGTCTCTGACCGTTACCTTAAGCATCTGGTCTCCCTGTTCAATCTGATCCACGACATCCATGCCGGAGACCACCTGACCGAACACGGTGTGTTTTCCGTCCAGATGGGGTTGGGCTTCAAAGCAGATGAAGAACTGGCTGCCGCCGGTGTCACGCCCGGCGTGCGCCATTGAGATTGCTCCGCGCACGTGCTTATTGTGGTTAATCTCACACGGGATAGTGTGCCCCGGACCGCCGGTACCGTTTCCATTAGGACAGCCTCCCTGGGCCATGAAACCGGGGATCACCCGGTGAAAGGTCAGCCCGTCATAGAAACCTTGCTGGGCCAGGAGCGCAAAGTTCAGAACGGTGTTCGGGGCGTCCGCCGAGAACAACTCAATCACTATGGATCCTTTCTCGGTCTCGATTACAGCTTCTTTAGCTTGAACTTGAGGCGGGTCAGGGGCGGGCCCCGGCGCATTTGGCGGGGTAGCTGGTGGCGTACTGTTGGCGCAACCGGCGGCGAATATAACCAGGGATATCAGCAACAATACCAATAACGAGCGCTTCACTACTGGGTCACTCCTTCCAATACGAATAGATTCTACAGCCGGGGCCTTCCACCTTCCGCCATAATTTAGTTGTCCGCTACTTTGTAATTCGGTTTACAATAATACAATAATAATGGAAGCGAGGTGAAGACTCGTTGTTTGATGAAAACGAAATCATTCGAGGGATGGGACTTTGCCTGGATAATGCCCGTCAGTTGGCTTCTGAAGCGGAACTATTGTACACGCGCGACCATTATGAGCGTTCCTTAGCCCTCGGTATTCTGGCTCTGGAGGAAGTCGGCAAACTGGTCTACATCAATTGCCTGGCTTTTTCACTCACTGAGAGTACTCAACGCAAAAGCTTTGATAACATTCGCAGGCAGCATCACGCCAAGCTCTTCGCCCTCCACTCCTACCCCATGTTCCTGGTTCAGTTCGCCGGATTAGACCACCGGTTCTTCACGGACGATAAGTGGAAAGAGAAACTCCACGGCATCGTACAGGAGTTTCAGAAGTGCCTACTGGCGCTGGAACCCTGGATCGGAAGCCTGGAGAGTATTGACGATTTGCACAAGTGGAAGCAAAAAGCGTTTTACGTTGATTTTGACCGTCAACAGGGGTTTACGGCTCCATCGGCCATAGATGCGGGCTTTACCGAAGACGTTCTGCGGTTGGTGCACCTGATCGTACGTGGCCTCGACTTTGTCGTGGCCGACAACCTGGACCGATATAGTGAGGCGATCAGTGCGATTCGGTCCACCGTAACGTCCGAGCAGTTTGACGACATCCGGCAGCACATTAGTGAAACCTTAAACCGCCCCCATTGACCTGTTGTTATCCCCGTCAGTTTAACCCGGTTTGCTTACGTACGACTTGTCCGGTCAGGTAGCCTAGGACTGTACACTTATTGGCCTGGCTGAGCAGGGTATTCAAAACATCTGGCGACATTGCCACTGCTTTCCCAAAAAACTCACCCGATTCCCGGATGTCAGTAACGTTGATCTCATTCAACACCTCGGGTAGTCCGGGCGGTACATTATCCCAGGACAAACGGTTAACAACCTCCTGCATCATCCGGTTTGGGTCAATCCCCCCCACGGACGAGGAGACGGAAAGGTTTTTCCGGAGGCACTCCAGATAGAACAAGTTGTACCCCGAGACCGCGGCGGACAGGAGCAGGTTCTCCATACGCTCCTTTAGAGGCTGATCAAGTTGCTCAAGCGCTTCGTATGCTTGTTGCAACTGCTCGGTTACGTTTCCGGCGATGACCCGGAAATAGTCCCAAACCTTGGGATCGGTTTCTTGGAGCAGTCGATCCCTGGTTGCGACGTCTCTAAGGCGCAGATTCCAAAACCCTTTCCACATTTCCACCTGGTTTTCGTCCCATTCCTCGGGATGAGTGGGTACCAGATAGTGATACAGCCTGTCGCTGACCATCAGGACTTTGTTTTCGGCAACCAGCACCCCCTTCAGCAAAGGCTTCAGCTCATCCTCGAAACTCTTTTCGGGATGTCCCCAGACTCCTGTGAAGAGGCGATTGTGAGTTGTTTCACCTGGGCTGCCGGTATAGAAAATGTCCGGTGGCTGTCCCAGAATGGACAAGACGTTTCGAAGCACTTCCTCGCAGAGGTGCGGTTCCACGGTAGTAATGCTCACGGCGATGCTGTCGGGCTCAGAAGTGATTACGACCGGCACAGTCACGCCGGCTACCTCCAAATGCACTGAGACAGACGGCTCGTTACGGGCAGTTAAGAAGGCATTTTCCAGTACTTTAGGCATCGGTATTTCCTTTCCAACTATAGTCGGGCTCAGGTTCTCATCATTTGTGGTGCCCGTTGTTGAATGAGCGGCTATCCAGAAATGAAACGAGCTCTTCCAGCATTCCCCGGTGGTTGATGTTCGCTGCGGTATGCTCATCCCGCACGACAGCGCAGTCCTCCACCAGGTAAGTGGATATCCCCAGTTCAGCCGCCACCATGTCCTCGGCCGGATCGTTGCCGATCATCAGGCAGTCAGCCGTGTCAACTTCCACCTTCTCCAGTATCTCCTGGAAATAGCTCAGATTTGGCTTGCAGTAATGCATCGTTTCGTAGTCCGTGATCAGGCGGAAGGGGACATCAGCGATCCCAGCCCAGCGCAAGCGTTCTTCAATGGCGATTCTGGGAAACACGGGGTTAGTGGCCAGTACCAGTTCACACCCGCGCGCGGCGGCTTTCGTAAGGACCTCCCGAGCCAGCGGTGTGGGCTGGGTATGGACGTGTAACTTAGGGAATACCGAAAGGTAGAATTGTTCAAAAACAGGGAATGTCTGTTCAGGATCAAAACTTGTTTTGCCTAGGAAGGATTCCCAAAATACTTCGGCGTTTGTCTTGCTTCCTTCGGTGTTCTCCACCATCTCCCTGGTAGCCCGTAACAGCTCCTGAACAAACTGTTCCGGTGGCATGAAAGGAGCGAAGTGGGGTGCCAGGGTGGTCAGATAGGCCTGCAGAAACTGTCCAGTATCCATAGGCAACAGCGTGCCGTCAAGGTCAAAAAGCAGTACTCTGAACCCGCACACCTCCCTTTCTCTTTTTTGTCCAATAATAGTGTAACCATTCGAGGTTTTGTACGGTAGTCCTGCTCCGTTTATTGGGATGAACCAAGAGCAAGACTGTTTTCAAAATACCGCAGCCGTATGATTATTTTGAGAAATTTTTCCGCATTCTTGCATTGAGCACGCCAGAATTGGACAGTCTATGGCTAGTATTAATTCTAACGTGGGAGGTATTATTCATGAACGGCATCACAACCAGTTGGATCGTAGTTGGTATCGGTGTCATTGTATCTCTGATCGGGTGGCTTGTAATCGGTGGTACACTTGGCGCCGGAATCCTCGGTTTCGGATTGGCCTGGGTCCTGCTTGGTATCCTCGACATGTTCCGTCCTGCAGTCAAGGCAGACTAACTGCAGTAATCCCGGCTATTTTGAAAAAACCGCATCGGCGGTTTTTTCATTTGTCAGCGCCTCCCTCTCAGAAGTGCCAACACCTGTGAGGGAATCGGGGACAGGCTGCTTTTTCCCGAACAAGGACACACAGTTCCTGACTAATGTAGTGTTGCATCAAAGGCATCGGTCAGGAATCCCGGAAGAGAAAAAGATGCCTGTCCCCGTTTCCCGCCCCTGGAGAACAGTAACTTCAGTTCAGAAACTTAAGGGTCTGACCCTTAAGTTTCCAGGCAGGATCAGGTAAATCGAATCGCGAATACTCCCCAGTAGCTTAACTGTGGAGGATACGGTTTGAGATGAGCTTACGGTTTATTACCGGGAGGGCGGGATCCGGGAAGACCCACCTGTGTCTGGAAGAGATCGCCGAAACCCTGCGCGAGTCCCCGCTCGGCCCACCACTCGTTTTCCTGGTGCCGGAGCAAGCCTCATTTCAGACCGAACACGCCCTGTGTTCCCGTCCCGGGTTAAGTGGTTTTTTGAGAGCCGAAGTCCTCAGCTTCAGGCGTTTAGCCCATCGCATTCTGGCCGAAGTCGGCGGGGCAGCCGAACCGCACATCGGGGATCTGGCGAAGCAGATGCTATTAAGGCGCTTCCTCGAAGCACACCGCGCAGAATTGAAGGCCTTCAACCGGATTCCGGCCGCCCCTGGTTTTCTGGAGCGGATTGCCGGGGCTATCTCCGAGTTTCGGGTCTACGGTATAAGCTCGGAAACACTAGCCTCGGCGGCAGTCTCCTTCCGTTCCGCCGGCGAGACCAGTCTAAGTGATAAGATCGATGACCTCCAGCTGCTCTATTCCGACCTGCACAATGCGATGATTGGGCGTCATACCGATCCGGACGACTACCTGGATTCACTCGCCCGGAGCATTCCCCTTTCGGGGATCATCCAGGACAGTACTGTCTGGGTGGACGGTTTTAGCGGTTTTACGCCACAGGAGTATACGGTTCTGGAGGCTTTAATACGACACGCCCAAAGGGTGAACATCGCCTTATGCCTAAACGGCCCGGAAGCGCTATCCGGAGTAGCTACCAGCGATGTGTTTCACATTACCAGAGAGACTTACCGCCGTATCGCCGAATTTGCGCAGCAGGAGGGGATGGCTCTTGAGCCTCCGGTGCACCTGACGGTCAACCCCCGGTTTCAGCTGTCACCGGCCATCGCCCATCTGGAACAAAACTTGGCCGGTGAGGCCGCGGGTGTCTTTGTCGGGGAACCGGCGGGCTTGTTACTGTCCGTGGCGGCCGACCGGCGCGCGGAGGTGGAGGCTAGCGCCCGGGAGATTATCCACCTGTGTCGCGATCAGGGCTATTGCTTTCGGCAGATCAGCGTTGTTCTCAGGCAACCTGACCTGTACCAGGAACTAATCCAGACGGTGTTTGCCGATCACGGCATCCCGTTTTTTGTTGATCTGAAGCGCGGGGTGATGCATCATCCGGTAGTGGAGTTGATCCGCTCGGCACTGGATACGGTACTCAGTCGCTGGGCTTACGACCCGGTCTTCAGGTACCTAAAGACCGACTTGGCACCGGTGGACCGTGAGTCGGTAGACCTTCTGGAAAACTACGTCCTAGCGTACGGTATTCAGGGTTCCCGCTGGACGGATGGATCGGACTGGGCCTATCGGCGCCGCCGCCACCTGGACGAGGCGGAAAACGGACCGTCTGAAGGGGAACAAGCTTTCTTGGAACGGATTAACCGTATCCGCCGGATCGGGACAGACGCGCTGGCCGCCTTTGAACGGGAGGTACGAAAGGCCTCCGATGTGACCCAACTGACCGCCGGCCTGGTCAACTTGCTCCTGCGCCTGGATGTTCCGGGACAACTGGAAGCCTGGAGCGGGCAGGCCCAAGACGCTGGGAAGCCCGAAGCGGCCCGGGAATACGCGCAGTTATGGAACGGCATCACCGACCTATTTGATCAGTTAGTTGACTGCCTTGGGGCGGAGAGCATTCCCCTTGAGGAGTATACCCGCATCCTGGACGCCGGACTGGAAAGCCTGCACCTGGCCCTAATCCCGCCGGCTGTCGACCAGGTCTTAATCGGTACCCTGGATCGTTCCAGGAATCCCGACATCCGGGCGGCCTTCGTCCTTGGGGTAAACGATGGCGTCCTCCCGTCCCGGCATTCCGAGCACGGACTGTTTACCGATACGGAACGGGGTAAGCTCGCTGAGAGCGGCGTAGTGCTTTCACCCGGCATCTGGGAGCGACACCTGGAGGAACAATTCCTGGTCTATATCGCCTTCACCCGGGCCTCAGAGTATCTCTGGGTAAGCTACGCCCTATCCGAAGAGGAGGGCCGGGCTCTTGCCCCGTCGGTTCTGATCGACCGCATCCAGCGTCTTTTCCCTGCTCTGCGGGAAGTGGTTTACACCGTCGAGCCCGCTCCGGGCCAGAACGAACTCCACTACATCGCCCGGCCCAACACCGTTATCCCGTTCCTCGCCGTCCAACTGCGGGAACAATTGCGGGGAAACCCGATCTCCGCTATCTGGTGGGACGTATACAACTGGCTCACCGCCCACCCGAAGCTGTCGGCCCGCACCGCCTCAGTCGTACGTAGCCTATCCTATATGAATCGGGAAGCAGAACTCACGGCTGAGCAGGCCGAACAGCTCTATGGGAGTCCTCTGCGCACCAGTGTCTCACGGATTGAAAAGCTCAACTCCTGCCCGTTTGCCCATTTCAGCAGTTACGGACTCCGCCTGCGGGAGCGCCAGGAATACCGGCTTGGTGCTCCTGATCTGGGGGAATTCTTGCACGCTGCGCTCCGCCGGTTTGCAGAACGGGCGGAGGAAACGGTGGGTGACTGGGCGTTACTGACTGAGACAGACTGTGCCGATCTGGCGGCCGAGGTCGTGTCCGAACTGACCCCGTCCTTACAGCATGAGATACTGCTCAGCACCGCCCGGTACCGGCATCTGGGAGCCAAGGTGCAGCAAACAGTGACCCGGGCCGCCTCCGTCCTGGCTGAACACGCCAGACAGAGCGGATTTCGTCCGGTCGCTTTGGAACTCGGCTTTGGTCCGGGAGCGGCCTTGACACCCCCTCCGATCCGATTGGAAAACGGGCGCACGATTGAACTTGGGGGTCGCATCGACCGCCTAGACGTCGCCCGTGACGGAGACCACCACTACCTGCGCGTAATCGACTACAAGTCCGGGGTGGCCAGACCTGATCTTTCGATGGTCTATCACGGGCTCCAGATTCAGTTGCTGGCCTATTTAGACGTTGCCCTTTCCTGTGCCTCCCAACTGCTTGGGCACGAAGCGAAGCCTGGGGGGATGCTCTACTTCCGCGCCTATAATCCGCTGCTGTCTGCAGACGGGCCTTTGGATGACGCAGACATCGAGGCCCGCATTGTTAAGAAGATGAAAATGACCGGACTGCTGGTGGCGAACCCGGACGTATTGTCCCTGATGGACCGCGATTTGGTCCCCGGTCGCATGTCACGCCTGGTTCCGGCCGGAATTACCACCAAAGGTGCCTTCCACCGATCCTCTTCGGTAGTCACAGAAGAACAGCTGGAAAACCTGCGTCTCCACCTGCATCATTTGATTCGTACGGCCGGAGAGCAGACCTTCAGGGGCGTCATTGATATCGCCCCCGCAGTTCTGGGCGTTTACTCGGCCTGCCGGTTCTGCCCTTTCAAACCGGTCTGCCATTACGATCCCTTGCTCGGGGGCAACGCTTACCGGCTCCTGACCGTGCCAAGCCCGAGTGAACTCTGGATCCATCAGCGCCATCAGGGCTTCGGAAAGGGGGAGGGTAGGGATGGGGGATAAACGCTGGACGAAAGAGCAGCTGCAGGCCATTGAAACCCGTGGCCAGAACCTACTGGTATCTGCGGCGGCGGGGGCCGGAAAGACGGCGGTTCTGGTGGAACGGGCGATTCGGATGGTGACGGATGAGGTTCGCCCGGTAGACATCAACCGCATCCTGGTGGTCACTTTCACCAACGCTGCGGCTGCGGAGATGCGGCACCGGATTGCGACTGCCCTGCAGCAGACTGCTGCCGGGTCGTCCGTATCACCCGGAATAGTACGCCAACTCGGTCTGCTCGAGCAGTCTTCGATCACCACCTTGCACTCCTTCTGTCTGGAGACGGTGCGCCGGTATTTTCACCTGATCGGTCTTGACCCGTCCTTTCGGGTTGGAGACGAGAATGAGCTGGCCCTGCTGCGCCTGGACGTGCTGACCGGCCTGTTCGAGACGCAGTATGGGTCTGCGGATACGTCGGCCCCGTTTGCATCCCTGGCTGACACCTACGGCGGTGAAAAGGGAGATCTGGATTTGCAGGATCTTGTCCTGCGCCTATATGATTTCGCCCGCAGCACTCCCTGGCCGCACCAGTGGCTGCATCAGGCGTTAGGCCTTTGGGAGCATGCGGAAGGACAGGGTCTGGATGATGTTTTTTGGGTGGATGATCTGCGCAGGGAGATTACCGCCCAGATTAGGGTTGCGCAGACCTGCCTGCTGCAATCGGCCGCAATTGCCGGACAGGCAGATGGGCCAGGGGTTTATCTGCCCTTTCTCCAGAGTGAGGTCGAGTATGCCGGCGTCCTGCTCCAGGCTGGGAGAACCTCGTGGCTGGAGATGTACCACAGATTTCAAGAGCTGTCGTTCGGAACACTAAAGGCCTGTCGTGACGGAGACGAGGAACTTAAGGAACAGGTTAAAACGCTCCGGAATAAGGCCAAGAAAATCCTTCTTGACCTACAAAACGCCTTTTTCCAGCGGCCCTCCGAGGACTGGCTCCAAGATGTGCACCGGGTTCGGCCTTTGCTCGAATCTCTGGTGAACCTGACCATTCGGTTTGAAGAGGCTTTCAGCGCTGCCAAGCGTGGCCGGGGATTGGTAGACTTTAGCGATCTGGAGCACTTCTGCCTCCGGATTCTGAATGCCGGGAGGCCAGATGAGCTTGTCCCGTCACCGGTGGCAGAGGAATATCGGCGTTGCTTCGATGAGGTGATGGTCGATGAGTACCAGGACATCAATGCGGTTCAGGAGACCATACTCCAGCTGGTGAGTCGTCAGGGAGACCGCCGATCCAACCTGTTCATGGTGGGAGACGTTAAGCAGAGCATTTACCGGTTTCGCTTGGCGGAGCCGGGGTTGTTTCTGGAGAAATACCATACCTATCCGTCCGCCGCGGGTCGCGGTCCTGACCGGCGACTGGATCTGGCCACCAACTTCCGGAGTACTCGTGTCGTGGTCGATGCCGTAAACTACGTTTTCGCCCAGATCATGCGGCCGGAGACCGGGGAGATCGCTTACGACGAGGCCGCCGCACTACGTTACGGCGCCGACTATCCAGCCGCTGTTGCCAGCCGAACCGGTTCGGAGACTACGGAATTGTATATAATTGACCACTCATCGCCTGTTCCTGAATCAGATTCCGGTATTGAGCCCGGCGGGGAAAACGCTTTGGAAGAGGAAACCGGTGGCCGGTTGGACACTCCGGAGTTAGAGGCGGCCCTGGTGGCGGCCCGAATTATGGATTTGGTTCACGGTTCACACGACTCCCTTCCCACCCTGGTCTACGATCGGAAAACAGGCACCCACCGTCCGGTGACCTATAGTGACATTGTGGTGCTCCTGCGCACCACCAAAAATTGGGCAAACACCTTTGTGGAGGTTTTCCTCCAGCACGGTATTCCCGTGTATGCGGATCTCGGCTCCGGCTATTTCGCAGCCACCGAGGTGGAGACCCTGCTTTCGCTGCTAACCGTGATCGACAATCCCCACCAGGACATCCCTCTGGCCGGAGTGTTGCGCTCACCACTCTTCGGGTTTACGGCATCCGACCTGGCTGCCCTGCGCCTGGCCCGTTCGGGGGGAGACTTCTTCGGCTCTGTTCGGGCGGCTGCCGATACTGAAGGGTTCTTGGCCGGACGTGTGCAGTCCTTCCTGGAGCAACTGGAAGAGTGGCGTACCCTGGCCCGGCGGGCACCGCTGCCCGAGCTGATCTGGCAGATTTACCGGGACACCGGATACTACGAATTCGTAGGCGGCCTGCCCGGCGGTATCCAGCGCCAGGCCAATCTGCGTGCTCTCCATGACCGGGCCCGGCAGTATGAGCAGACTTCGTACCGCGGTTTGTTCCGCTTTCTGCGCTTCATCAATCGGATCCGCGAGAAGGGGGATGACCTCGGTACCGCCCGTACTCTGGGTGAAAAGGAAGACGTCGTACGTGTTTTAAGCGTTCACCGTAGCAAAGGGCTGGAATTCCCGGTTACCATTGTAGCTGGCCTGGGTAAGCAGTTTAACCTTCAGGACGGTACCAGAGACTTTCTGCTGCACCGGCATCTGGGTTTCTCACCAGATGTGATTGACCCGATCCGCCGACTCCGTTACCCGACTCTGCTTAAGCATTGCACGCGCTACCGTCTGCGGCGGGAAGCACTGGCGGAGGAAATGCGCGTGTTGTACGTGGCGATGACCAGGGCCAGGGAAAGACTGATCCTAGTGGGATCGTCCAAAAACCTGGCAAAGTCCGCAAAGGCTTGGTGCGAAGGACTCCCGCGCCCAACGTGGCCTCTGGAAGACGCTGATGTGGTAGGGGCCCGGAGTTTTCTGGATTGGATCGGCCGGGCCGTTGTCAGGCACCCAGACGGAGCCCCGATACGTAAGCTTGGCAGATGTTCGGAGCCGAACTGCGACGCGGTTGTAGACCACCCGAGCCGTTGGCTGGTACAGGTTACAAGCGCAACCCAGCCCAGTGGTTCCACGGTTTCTGAACAGCGCCCCTTTACGCCGCAACCGGACAGCCCCGATGCTACCCTTGTTCACCGGCGGCTGGCCTGGACCTACCCTTCGTACTCGGAAACTTTGATTCCGGTAAAGCTTACCGCCACCGAGCTTAAACGGCGCATGGATCCGGTTTTCACTGAGGGTGCTGTGCAGTCTCAACGGCCACAGGCACTCACCGCCCGGCCCCGTTTTCTGCAACGAGATGCAGTGCTTACCGGGGCTGAGCGGGGTACAGCCCTCCACTTGGTACTGCAACATCTTGACCTGAACACCCGCCTGGATGAACAGGACGTGGGCGTCCAGATCTCAGGGATGGTTCTGCGGGGGATCATCACCTCCGAACAGGCCGAGGCTGTGGACGGCCAGGCCATTGCCCGCTTCTTCGCTTCTCCGCTTGGATACCGGGTCAGGGGTGCGGCTTTGGTAAGCCGGGAGATGCCGTTCACCCTACGCCTGCCCGCTTCGCGCTTGTACCCCGGGATTTCAGAGGAATCCACTTCACTGGTCCTAATTCAGGGGGTGATTGACTGCCTGCTGGATGAGACAGGCGGGTATGTCATTGTGGACTATAAGTCGGACCGCTTTCCCCCGGGCGACGAGCAGGCAGCATTCGCACGGTACGGAACTCAACTGGCGCTGTACACCGAGGCCGTGGAAGTCTTGACCGGGCGAACCGTAACAGACCGCTTCCTCTATTTCTTTGCGAACGATTCCACCTTTAGGATTTGATTGCCCTACCGTTTCCTCCAGATTCACACCGCTCACTCCGTTTACAGTCGAGTTAGGAATCTCTCTTTCCGCATACCTATCCCTGACATTTGCTCCTATGGTTTCCAATTGAACTTGTAGGCATACCGTCTGAATCGTCAGACTTGCGGAAAATCGTTACAAGCGGTAAGTCCGATTGTGATATTATTACTTTACTTGGGTTTATCATAGTGAGATTTATCAATGAATACTCAATCGGGAGGAGATAGGTAATGAAGCAGGATCTTAAACTGGTGATTATCGGTGGGGTAGCTGCCGGTCCAAAGGCCGCTGCCCGGGCCCGCCGCCTGTTGCCCAACGCTGAGATTACGGTTATTGACCGGAGCCGGTGGATTTCCTACGCCGGATGCGGGATGCCCTTTTTTCTAGACGGCCAGATAGACAGCTTCGAGGAGTTGTTTAATACTGCTTATGACGTGATCCGTGATGAGGGGTATTTCCTGCGTGAGAAGGACATCACGGTGCTGACTTCAACCGAAGCTCTGGAAGTGGATCGGGTTAAGAAGAGCGTACTGATCAGGGATCTAGCCGGCGGGGAAGAGCGGTGGATCCCCTACGATAAACTGGTGCTGGCCACGGGTGCCTCGCCGATTATTCCGCCGTTCGAAGGACGGGATCTAAAGGGAGTATACGGCCTGAACAACCCAGGTGACCTGCTACGTTTGATGGAGACGGTAGAAGATGTGAACGAAGCAGTGGTCGTTGGCGCCGGGTTTATCGGAATGGAGGTCGCCGGGGCGCTTAGCAACCGGAACATCCTGACTACGATAGTGGAACTGCGCGAACAGCTCCTGCCGGGTGTTCTGGATGAAGACCTGGCCGGAGTTTTGAAGACCCGCTTGGAAAGTCAGGGCATTGACTTTGCCCTGGGCCAGAAGGTGCTACGGTTTGAAGGGGAGAATGGCCGGGTCAGCCGGGTGGTTACCGACCAGGCCGTCCTCGACGCGGAGATGGTAGTCATGGCGGTGGGCGTGCGGCCAAACATCGACCTGGCCCTTAAGGCCGGCCTGGAGATCGGAAACACCGGGGCGATCCGGGTGGATGAGTATATGCTAACCAGCGATCCGGAGATCTACGCCTGTGGTGATTGTGCGGAGAACGTGAACATCCTTTCCGGACGGCATACCTATGTCCCCCTAGCTTCTTCAGCCAACCGTCAGGGGAGAGTCGTCGGTGATAACACCGCCGGACGCCGCAGTAAATACAACGGGATCCTCGGCACCGCCCTCCTTCAGGTGAAGAACTGGAACGTGGGCCGTACCGGACTCGGAGAGCAACAGGCCCAAGACTACGGTTACGAGACTAAGACGGCGATCACACCCGCCCACGACCGCAGTCACTACCATCCCCAGCACAGCCTGGTGATTCTTAAAGTAATCGCGGAAGCGGGTTCGGGCCGGTTGCTGGGCGTACAGGGAATTGGGCCGGGTAGTTTGGACAAGCGGATCGACGTTGCCGCCACGGCCATCAGTTTTGGGGCCACCCTGGACAATATTGTCGACCTGGACTTGGGTTATGCACCCCCATTTAACACCACCATCGATCCTCTCCAGCATACAGCGAACACGTTGCGCAACAAGAATTCAGGCCTGATACCCATGATCAGTCCCCGTGAGGTGTGGGACAAACTGCAGAGGGGCGATGACTTTATTCTGCTCGATGTGCGCACCCAACGGGAGCACGACTCCAAGCCGATGAATGATGAACGTGTGCTTCACGTGATTATGGGCGAGCTTCGGGAGCGCATCGATTCCATCTCTAGGGACAAAGAAATCGTGGTTTTTTGTGACCTGGGCATCCGGAGCTATGAGGCGCTTCGGGCCCTCAAAGGAGCCGGTTTCACCAAAGTCCGCTCAATGGAAGGCGGGATGAGGCTCTGGGCCTACGGCCCCGTCGGCATGCTGTAGGGGAAAATGGGGACAGTCTGCTTTTTCCCTGACAACGACGTACATTTTCTTCTGATTCTAGTGTTTCAGAAGAGGGACGGGTTAGGGAAACACGGTAGAGAAAAAGATACCTATCCCCCTTTTCCACCTAGGGGTTAGAGATAACGAGTAGGTAAAAAGTAGCCTGTCCCCTTTTGTGGATAACTGCAGGTCACGAACTAGCATATTGCCCGCAAGCCGTATATGAAACTATACTTATACTACCACCTTGAAAAGGAGGAGCTATGTATGCTGTTCAAAAAGATCCTGTTGCCCACGGACGGGTCCCCGGCGTCCATTAAGGCAGCCCTGTATGTTGCCGCAATCCTGAAGGAGAAGCCGGACATCAAGGTTATCACCCTTTCCGTGGACCGGATGGCCCACCGCATCGCCGCCTATGAAACCCCTTATAACCCGGATGTGGCCACCGCGGTGAATGATATGGTCAGTCAGCGCCTGGCCGATACGAAGGAGGTATTTCGCAAGGAGGGTTTCGAAATTGAGACCGTCCGCCTCCAGGGAGAGCCAGGTCCGACAATTTGCAAGTACGCAGCTGAAAACGGATTCGACCACATTGTCATGGGAAGCACCGGAGCCGGTCACTTCAGCGGTCTTCTGTTCGGCAGCGTAGCCTTAAAGGTGATCGGAATGTCCAAGATTCCGGTGGTGTTGATCGGTAGGTCATCGTAGGAGACCGCTACTCATATCCTGGGTTCATTGACCCCCGTTGCCTGTGGACGGGGGTGTCTTGTTGCCGCGCGTCCCGAGGGCAAGAGTGTATAATGGAGATATGATCAAACGAATCTTAGCCTTAATTGTTTTGCTGGTGTTTGCGGGGTTTGTGGCGGTAACCTCGTGGCCCGCGCTCTTCCTGCCGTCGTTGGACTTCATCTTCGAATCAGGCCGGTTTTCGGACGATCCTGATGTAACGCAGTACCGCCAGGCCGTAGTCAAAATCGACGTGGTGTTCCAGGATACCCAGGGGGGACCGGCGGCTCGGCTTTCGGTGGGCCGGAAGTCGGGGACCGGGTTTAACATCCACCCTGACGGCCGGATTATCACCAATCACCACGTGATCGCCGATGCCACCGGTATTACCGTATCCTTTCCAAACGGTCCGACATATCCGGCTAAAACCTGGCGTAGCAAGCCGGAACTGGATCTGGCTGTGGTTGAACTTGAAGCGGCTGGCCTTCCGGCGATAAGCCCGGATTGGGGTCGAAAGCCTTTCATTGATGAAACAGTCACCGTTATCGGCAGTCCTCTGGGCCTGGAGAGTATTGTTGCCAGGGGAACTGTGGCGTCCTATGTTCGTCTGGAGAGTATTCTGGTGCCGGTCTTTGAAGTGGACGCCACGATTCACCAAGGGAACAGCGGAAGTCCGGTGATCAGCAGCGACGGTCGGGTAGTGGGTGTGATCTTTGGTAGCATTCGGTATGATCAGGCAGAGGGTGTTAAGACCAGAGGGCTGGCGCTTTCATTGGATGAGGCGGCAGACTTCATCCGGGGAAAGGATGATCATTGACCAGCCTTTGTCTGCCACTAGTAAAGGTTAGTAATTCACTTAATGTACACCAAACTATTCCACGGGATATAGGAGCCGGATCGCTTCTGCCGGTCAACCGGACTCAGCATCCCCACAAGGACGAGCAGTAGAATCTGAAAAGATAGAGCCCCTTCCCGCCGGGGAAGGGGCTCTTAGCTTGTGCTTACATTTCCGGTCGTTCACCGATCGCCAAGACGTGGCGGATGCGTTCCATCATACTCTCCTTGAAGACACTCTCCTCAGCCTTTGCGGCTAAAGGCCCACACCCAAAACCAGCCGCCAAATCGGTTAGCAGCAGTTTCACAGCATCGAGACGGCGGCGGTAAAACTCTGCATGATCCAGATCCTCTCCGATGTCGAGTTTCGCGCGCAGCATCTCCGGGGCAAAGAGAAGCGGGTGAAGCATGTTCGCTATGGGCTTGTTCATCCACTTCGGTGAGTGCAGTTCCGTCTCGGCGTAATAGATGAGCGCAAGATATAGGTTCGACAGAGGGGCTCGCTCACGCACCCCTTCATTGTTCAGCCAGCTTTCCACCGTTCTTAGGCGTTCAGTGAGTCCGCCCAGGCAAAACGCGGCCTTTTCAACCAGAAAGACCTTTTCCACGGCCTGTCCGTCTTCGTCAATGCGAACCGCCCGGCCTAGCGGGTAAGTGCGGCAGATTGTGGGGCGGGCGGTATAGACACTACATTTATTATCACTGTTTAAGAACGTGCAAGGACCACTGTACGCTCCGGCCAGCCAGACGATAGGCCAGTGTGACTCGGGCGTGAACTCCAGAGTGCAGTGCTGGTCAATACAAGCCTTACCCCCGAGCCCCAGATGGCGTGCGAGGACTTCCACATCCCAGGGGTCAAGCACAATGCGGATGCTGTTGCAACACATGCCCATGCATTCCAACCGGCATTCGAATTGGAAACTATCCTTCAAGCCTAACTCTTTCATTAGAAGTTTAGGCGAATCCGGGTCTGCACTGATCTGTAAATGCCGGTCGATCATAATATCGCAACCCCTTTAGATAGCATTGATCAAACAGGGTGTTGAGGTGGTCGATGCCAGCGGTTCCGGCTTCTGATAGTCATCGTACCGGGGTTCGACCTTGAGCTTCGCGATGTATACCTGTAAACCACGGTTGTTTGTTTCCCAACGCTCTAGAGGCTCAGCCCACCCGCCAACCCCGATCGGTGTACCAGCCGCCGACAGTTTCTTCCCACTCGATCTCAATGTTTGAAATCGCATGGGCCGGATGTGCCAGACACAAATGAGTCAGATTACTCCTCCCATTGCCTTCACAAAACACTTGTCTACAGATAAGTATCCCAAGACTGGAGAAGCTTGTAAAGGAAAATATTCTTAACTGGGAGAGGCGAAGACGGATTGAATGCGGGGTCATGTCATTCCTGTTAGAATAGAGTATAGAGATAACCTAATTATGGAGGGTGTTATGAAGATCGTTCCTGAAGAGATTACCCTGATGACTGCGGTACTGGCCGGGAAATGCCCGGTTTGCGGGGAATGGGCCGGGACCATGGTGAAGCAGTTCTATTCCCCCGAAGAGGCGTTGTCGGAACAGGACTGGCCCGACCTGGTGTGTGCCCCGGTGGAATGTTGCCCCGTGGAAAAACCCGTTTGGCCGACCCATTTCTTGGTGATCTACCTGGGGCAGATTCTCCAGGAAAGGCCGATCGGGGGCGAGGATCTTCCGGTTTTTCAACGGGAGCAGCACTGAGGCCCCGCAGACAGCAATTCCCTTCCTTTTTTCCGTCTTGCCCCTCTCCTCGATGAATCACATCATCTTTTCCCTAATAGCACCAAGAGACCGATGCAGGGAATTTAGAAAACCCTGTCGAAAAACGCAACAATGCAACCATTTCTATTACACTTCACCTATCGGGTTGATCCGCTCATCACCTCTTCCTACCACAGCACTGGAAGGGTTATCTACTGGTTGTACTTCAATCAGCATCTGGAGCGAGACCGGGCCATCGCGGAGCGGTATGCGGCGCTGACCGGATACCAGCTGGTGAACGACATCTTCTTGGGAGCGGGTTACCGCGACTGGTTTGTAAAGGAGTTCCAGCGCCCCGGCTTTACCCCGGAACTGCAACCGCCATCGAGAACCGGGCACTCCAACCTGAAGTATTTCCCTGAGGAGTGGACCGGAATGCGTCCGCAGGACTGATGCTGGCTCAGGCCGCCCTGGAGATGGCTGACCCGGGCAATAGGTCCGTTCCATAAACAAACGATCCCCAACAAGTGTCGGGGACCGACAAGCAGATCCGTATTCTAGGTTACCTGTAGATTACTGGTTCTCCTTCAGATTCAGCCGAGCCTTCCGGTCTCCTTCCTCGGCGATGGCCCGTTCACCGGCTTTCACCAGTTTCTTGGTCGTGTTGCCACCGATTTTATCTGCGTCACCCAACGTCAGTGCATTGCCCAGGGTGGACAGGTCGTCCTTCAAGCCCAGTTCATTGGCTGTCTCCCATTTCAGTTTGTCGAGCTGCCTCTGAGTCCGCAGACGGTCATTATCCTTCTTGTGGCTCACACGGATCACCTCCCTGATTTAACATCCCACCATCCGAATTGCAATATGTGGGCAGGGCAGGTTGGGCAACACTATTCGGGAATCATCTCCAGCGAGTAGCGCATAGCATAGAAAAAGACTTTTGATCAAATACTCCAAAAGCCTTGTCACTCTAAGATTTGGTGTCGGAGTGGCGGAACCGGCAGACGCGCACGTTTGAGGGGCGTGTGGTTTAACACCGTGGGGGTTCAAGTCCCCCCTCCGCCACCAAATCTTAGAGTGACAAGGCTTTTGGCGTATTTGATCAAAAGTCTTTTTCTATGCTATGCGCTACTCGCTGGAGATGATTCCCGAATAGTGTTGCCCAACCTGCCCTGCCCACATATTGCAATTCGGATGGTGGGAT
>JAHRFU010000016.1 GCA_019084485.1 Desulforudis sp.
AGTTATATTATACCATACAATCCTATACCGTCCTATACTTATTTAGGACTAAGAATAGAAAAAAATATGCCCTTGAAGCATTGTGCCGCAAGGGTTTCTGGATTTTAGTTTTTAGTTAAGCTGTCAAACTAACGAGAGATCAGTGCCGAAACCGGCCTGACCGTGCTGGGCAAGCTGCCCTTGGATCCGACGGTAGCGGCCTTAGCGGATCAGGGTGAGATCGAAAAGTATGAGACCGATCATCTCATAAACCTGGTCGCTCGCTTTGATGACAGAATGAACGAACTTCCGAAAAAGGCCTAGGATAGCTGCATAGGACGGCCTCGATACCCGGCGTCAAAGAAAATAATTGACAATGAACCAGGAGTGACATTATACTGAGGACAAGTTACAGAATATTCTATAGGATTCTCCCTGGGCTGGCAGAATTGCCTGCCCCGGGTTTTGTTTCTCAGTTCGTAGTTAGTTAACAAAGGATTAATAAGTATCAAGGGGGGATGCGCACACACGCAAGAGATCTGAAAAGCGACTGAAGTTATTGATTTTCTTGGCTCGGCTTTATGCCGAGACGCCAAATGGGAGGACGGGTGTTAAACGGTATGCCAAATAAAATCGGATCTGTAATGGTAGTTGGTGGCGGTATCGCCGGTGTGCAGGCTTCTCTGGACTTGGCTGAAGCCGGGTATTATGTGTATCTTGTTGAGCGTTCATCGGCC
Source organism: Desulforudis sp. (assembly GCA_019084485.1). Classification (GTDB taxonomy): domain Bacteria; phylum Bacillota; class Desulfotomaculia; order Desulfotomaculales; family Desulforudaceae; genus SURF-60. The sequence continues at coordinate 717 of JAHRFU010000016.1, forward strand.
ATCGGCGGCACGATGGCGGCGCTGGATAAAACCTTCCCCACCAACGACTGCTCCATGTGTATTCTTTCCCCGAAGCTGGTCGAGTGTGGCCGGCACCCGAACATTGAGATCGTCACCCTGGCCAGCCTGGTTGATCTGCAGGGTGAGCCCGGAAGCTTCAAAGCGACCCTGATTCAGGCTCCCCGGTACGTCGACGGTGACAAGTGTGTGGCCTGCGGCGACTGCGAGGCGAAATGTCCGGTAAAGATTTCCGATGAGTTTAATGAAGGTCTCGCTATCAAGCGGATCATCAGCAACAAGTACGCTCAGGCGGTACCCAACACCTTCGTGATTACCCATCCCGAGAAGTGCCTCTACCTCACTAAGGGCGTGGAGACCGGCAAAGAGGTCTGCAAACTCTGCGTGAAGGCCTGTAACAAGGACGCCATCGACTTAGACGACAAGGAAAAGACCTTGAACCTCGACATCGGTGCGGTCATTCTGGCCCCCGGTTTTGACGAGTTTGATCCGACCAGTCTCAAGTCCCTTGGTTACGGTGTACACAAGAACGTCGTTACCAGTATCGAATTTGAGCGCATCCTGAGCGCTTCCGGCCCGTTCAGCGGTCATCTGGTACGGCCTTCGGACCACACCGAACCGAAGAAGGTCGCTTGGATCCAGTGTGTGGGTTCGCGTGACCGGAAGATCGGGTGCGGTTTCTGTTCATCGGTATGCTGTACTTACGCGATCAAGGAAGCTATGATCGCCAAGGAGCACAGCGACACGCCGCTTGACACCGCGATCTTCTTCATGGATATGCGGACTTACGGCAAGGGCTTTGAGGCTTACTACAACCGGGCTAAGGATGAGACGGGAATCCGCTTCATCCGGTCACGGATCTTTGAAATCGGTCCCGGCACCGCAGAGGATTCTCTTAGAATCCGTTACAGCAATGAAGACGGCGCAATCACTGTCGAAGACTTCGACATGGTCGTGCTTTCAGTCGGCATGCAGCCGTCCAAGAGTGCGGTTGAGATGGCCGGCAAGATCGGTGTCAAGCTGAACAAGTACAATTTCGCCGACACCACCAACTTCACTCCGATCGAAACCTCGCGTCCGGGCGTTTTCGTCTGCGGCTCGTTCCAGAGCCCGATGGACATTCCGACCTCTGTGATGCAGGCCAGTGCGGCGGCGGCCGGTGCCGGAACCCTGCTTGCCGAAGCTCGTGGCACAGCGTTGCCGGCGGCTAAGGACGCTACCCCGGAGATCGACGTTGCCAACGACGAGGCGCGGGTCGGGGTGTTTGTCTGCAACTGTGGTATCAACATCGGTTCGACGGTCGATGTGCCTTCCGTACGCGATTTCGCGGCCGGTTTGCCGAACGTGGTGTACGCCGAGGAGAACCTGTACACCTGTTCTTCGGATTCTCAGGAGAAGATCAAGGATGCCATTAAGGCGCACAAGCTGAACCGGGTCGTGGTTTCGGCCTGTACCCCACGGACGCACGAGCCGCTTTTCCGGGCGACCTGCGCCGAAGCTGGCTTGAACCCGTACCTATTTGAATTTGGTAACATCCGTGAGCAGTGCTCCTGGGTGCATATGAAAGACAAGGAAGCGGCAACTCAGAAGGCCAAGGAGATCACCTCCCGCGCTGTGGCGAAAGCCCGCCTGCTGGAGTCGCTCCAAACGGTAACCATCGGCGTGAACAAGAACGCGCTGGTCATCGGCGGCGGTATTGCCGGAATGAACTCCGCACTCGAATTAGCCAACCAGGGCTTTGAGGTCAGCCTCGTTGAGAAATCTGACGTTCTGGGCGGTATGGCCCGGCGGATTCACCTTACCCTGGAAGGGATGGACGTGACGTCCTACCTGAAGGGCCTTGTCAATGCAGTGAATGCTAACGCTAAGATCAAGGTTTACACCAGCGCCAAGGTGAAGGACGCCTCTGGCTACGTCGGCAACTTCATCACCGTGATCAGTGCCGGGGGCCAAGATGTGGAGATCAACCACGGTGCCGTGATCATTGCGATCGGCGGTAGCGAACTAAAGCAGACTGAGTATCTCTACGGCCAGGACAGCCGCGTTATGACCGGCCTGGAACTGGAAGACGAACTGGTCAAGGGTTCGGACCGGGCGAAAAACGCCAAGAACATCGTGATGATCAACTGCGTAGGTTCCCGCGAACCGGATCGTGTCTACTGCAGCCGCATCTGCTGCAGCGAGTCGGTGAAAAACGCGCTTAAGGCTAAGGAACTAAATCCCGAAGCCAGCGTGTACGTACTCTATCGCGATATGCGCACTTACGGCTTCAAGGAAGACTTCTACGAGGATGCCCGGGGCAAGGGTGTGATGTTCCTGCGCTACGACTTGGCGAACAAGCCGCTGGTCCGGGACGTCAACGGTAAGCTGCTGGTTACCGTTATGGATCCGATCCTCAAGGAGACCTTCACGATTGATGCCGACCTGATTGGGCTGGCTGTGGCTACAGTAGCACCGGAAGACTCCAAGGAAATGGCCCAACTCTACAAGGTCTGTGGCGACTACGACGGCGGCTTCTTCCTGGAAGCGCATATGAAGCTACGTCCGGTGGACTTCCCGAACGACGGCGTGTTTGTGGCGGGTCTGGCTCACGGACCGAAGTTCATCGAAGAGACCATTGCCCAGGCCCAGGCTGCAGCGGCTCGTGTGGCGACCATCCTGACCAAGGATATGCTGGTCGGTGGCGGTGCGGTGGCCGTGGTCAATGCGCAGAAGTGTTCGGGCTGCCATATTTGCATTACCCTGTGTCCTTACAATGCGATCTCGTTCCTCGATGAGGAAAAGGTGTCCAGCGTCAACGAGGTGCTCTGTAAGGGTTGCGGCACCTGCGTAGCGGCGTGCCCGTCGAAAGCGATCCAGGCTATGGGCTTCAAGGACGAGCAGATCTTTGCCGAGATCGAAGCGTTCTTGGCCTAGCTAAGCGTAATACGCCATCCCGGATCGCCCGATGCGATCCGGGACCGGTTTCAAATTCAGGTTGGTGGAGGGATATCTTATATGGAAGCCAAGAATTTAAACGAGGTAAGGGATCCCAAATTCAGGGATGAGATAGTCGAAAAGATGTGCTTTCACGACGACAAGATGAAGTTCAATTTGAACTACTGTCTGTCCTGCGGCACCTGTGCGGCTGGGTGTTATTTCACGGAACTAGTCGACAATCACGATCCGCGCAAGTTTATGCGCAAGATCGCCCTGGGCCTGAAGGACGAGGTCTTAAAAGATCCGTTCGTATGGCTCTGCAACATGTGTGGCCGTTGCACGATGAACTGCCCCGGGAACATCCCGCTGTCGAACGTTGTACGGACGGTGCGCGGCCAGTTCGGGCTGACAGCTCCGGGTAGGTTGCAGGAAGTGGCTGAGACCCACATGGAAACCGGTAACCAGATGTCGGTTTCCGAGGAAGACTTCCTGGACACCATTGACTGGATGCAGGAGGAACTGCAAGAAGAGTTCGGCGACCCGAACTTCAAGATTCCGGTCGATGTCGTGGGCGCGGAAATCCTCTTTATTCCGCATCCCCGTGAGATTAAGTACTATCCCGAGGACATTAAGAGCTGGACCAAGGTCTTTGTGAACGCCAAGGAGAGCTGGACGATCAGCTCGAAGGCGTTTGATGTTACCAACTTCGGTCTCTTCAACGGCCGTGACGACGAGGCGCGCAAGATCATGGACTTCACCGTCAATGAAGCAAATCGCCTCGGCGTGAAGCGGATTGTGATGACCGAGTGTGGTCATGGCTTCTGGGCCTTTGAGTGGGGTAAAAAGGTCTGGTACGAGCCGGGTGAGGTGACCTACAAGTTCGAGCATATGGTGGACTATATGGCTGACATCCTGAAAAAGGGTAAGGTCAAGGTCGACAAGAGCAAGAACCCGTACACCGTCACCATCCATGACCCGTGCAACACCGTACGTAAGGGCGGTCTGATTGAAGAGGGCCGCTACATCCTGGAGCAGGTGGCCGAGAACTTCGTGGACATGTGGCCGAACCGTGAGTACAACATCTGTTGCGGCGGCGGCGGCGGAGCCCTGCCGATGGGCGACCCGGTCAAGGAAGCGCGTATGAAGAAGGGTAAGCTGAAGGCCGACCAGATGATGGCCACTGGTGCCGAGATCTGCTGCGCTCCCTGCCACAACTGCTATGACCAGCTAAACGACATCAACAAGGAATACAAGCTGGGCATGAAGATCAAGCATTTGCACCACTTGCTGGCAAACGCCCTGATCTGGGAAGAAGGTACCGGTCCGAAGCCCGAAGAGTAAACCGGTAACCAAGTAAGCTACTCAAAACCGTGAAGGCCACCGGCCTTCACGGTTTTTTCCTGTGCGCCCCCCGCCCTTGAAGGAAAACGGGGACATCCTCCCTTTCTCCTAGATAGCCTTGTAATGTAGCCCCTAGAAGAGTAGAATCACGCTAACGTGTCGGAATTCGGAGGCGCTTCAGATGAACCAGGAAATGAACCAGGGAAAGAACCAGGGAAAGAACCAGGGAAAGAACCAGGGAAAGAACCACCTAGCGTTCCTGTTACTGTTTTTAACCCCTATGTTCTGGGGCGGCGCCTTTGTGGCGGCGAAGTACGTGGTGCCGGAATTACATCCGGTCGTGGCGGCTAGTGTCCGCTTTCTGCTATCCTTCCTAGTTCTGTTTCCGGTATTGATGATTTGGGAGGGTCCTAAGTCTCTTCCTGCGCTGCGGGATGTGCCTCTGCTGATGTTCCTGGGCCTGACCGGTATCTTCACCTACAATGTTCTATTCTTTTATGGCCTTCAGACCTCTCAGGCGGCTGACGGGGCATTGGTGGTAGCGTCCAGCCCGGTATTTACAGCCATCATCGCGGCCATCTGGCTAAAAGAACGATTCTGCCTGGGTCAAATGGCCGGGTTTGCACTCTGCATCCTTGGAGTGGTGACCATCATCGCCAAGGGTTCGCCTCAGGTTCTGCTGAACCGAGAGTACAACCCGGGTGATTTGCTGCTGGTCGGATGTGCGATATCATGGGCTCTATACTCCGTAGCCGGAAAGCTGGTAATGCAGCGGATGTCCCCGCTGGCCTCCACCACCTATGCAGTGGGTTTTGGGGCTGTATTCCTGACGGTGGCCGCTATACCTTTCGGTTCATGGGAGATGGTTGTGGGAATGTCCGTGTCCGCGATCTGGGGGCTCCTCTTCCTGGCGCTGTTCGCCTCTGGCGTCGCCTACGTCTTCTGGTTTACGGGGGTTAAGAAAGTTGGCGCCGGACGCTCGTCTGTTTTTGTTAACTTCGTGCCCTTCTGGGCGGCCATCGCCGGAGTAGTGATCCTTAGCGAGCAATTGGCCCTGTTCCATCTGGTTGGAGCGGTGCTTACCGTGGGCGGTGCCTATCTGGTTACCACCAAAAAAGCAAAGGTAGCAGCCGGCATCCTTCCTGTACCGCCTCCCGTCACCGTGTCCGTGGAAAAGCAGTCCGGTTAACTGGGTGTTAATAGTTTACATTAATATCAATCCAAAGGTATAATATGGTTATCAAGCAGGTGGTACTATGGGTGCAAATCGCATCTGGGTTATCGACGTCACCAACCGGGAACAGGCGCTCCGCGAGATCCAGCGGGTGGGTGCGGATGCGGCGGGTGGTAGGCTGATGGCCCCCAAAGCCGTACACCGGGTTGTGAAGATCACTGGGCTTCGTCCGGTACAGGCTAACATCATTAAGCAGGAGATGCTTGCCCGGGGCGGTGACGCAGCCGTGGGGCGGGGCACAATCAACATGTCGGTGGACGAGACCGACGTGCTGCTGTTGGGTACAGTCAAACAGCTGTTCGGATGCACTGCCAAAATGAGGATGCAGCCCTTCGGCCTGCCCAAGCTTGCCGATCGGATTGAAGCGGTTCTGAAAAACATTGAGGATGCTCCGGTACGCCAACTGCACTGCCGCGGCCGGGAAGTGCCGCTCGGTGTCCGGACATTGGTCATGGGCATTCTGAACCTCACCCCGGACTCCTTCTCGGACGGTGGTCGGTATGCAGATGTGGAAGAAGCGCTCAGCCGGGCAAAGCAGATGATCGCGGAGGGTGCAGAGATCATCGATATCGGTGGGGTATCCACACGGCCGGGCTCTGAACCGATCTCAGCCGAGGAGGAGTGGCTGCGCATCGGCCCGCCGCTGGAGGCGTTAATCCCGGCTGTAGATGTACCGATTTCGGTAGATACCTGGAAAACGGCGGTCGCCCAGCGGGCTCTAGAAAAGGGTGCCCATATTGTGAACGACCAATGGGCCTTGTCCGACCAGGGGATGGCGGAACTAATCGCCCACCACGAGGCACCGGTGATTCTCATGCACAACCAGAAGGGTACGCTGTACTCTGATCTGATCGGTGATATGGTTGGTTACTTCGAAGCTTGTGTGGAGAAGGCCCTTAAGGCCGGTGTCCAATCGGACAAGATTATCTTGGATCCCGGTTTCGGATTTGGTAAAACACCGTTCCAGAATCTTGAGGTGTTACGACGTCTAAGCGAATTACGCAGCTTGGGTTTCCCGATACTAATCGGCACTTCCCGCAAGTCGACGATCGGTAAGGTACTGGATCTGCCCGTAGATCAGCGAGTTGAAGGCACAGCGGCAACTGTGGCCGTGGGTATTACCAACGGAGCAGATCTGATCCGGGTACACGACGTGCTGGAGATGGGCCGGGTGGCCAAGATGACAGACGCCATCGTCAGAGGGTACATCGATGCTGAAGGATAAGATCATTCTAGACGGAATGGAGTTCTATGGATACCACGGGGTACAGGAGGCCGAGCATGAACTGGGGCAACCCTTTGTCGTGGACCTGGAACTGTACCTGGACTTGGTGCCAGCCGGACGGACGGACGATATCCGGCAGGCGGTGAACTATGTTGACGTCTACAACGCGGTCCGTGACGTAGTACAGAAACAGCGGTTCGCATTGCTGGAAGCTCTGGCCGAGAAGATTGCTTCCGACATTCTACAAGGCTTTCCCGTGGACGAGATAAAGGTGCGGGTCTTGAAGCCCCGCGTGCCGATACCGGGGCGAATTCGGTTTACCGCCGTTGAGATTCGGAGATCGAGTGGAAAGCAGGATGATACGCCTTAGGAAGTACGGGCGATGTCTCCGCGGCATTGCCCCTCGAGCGAAGAGAGGTGGGATGCGCATGGTCAAGGCCTATGTGGGCTTGGGTACCAACATCGGGGACAAGGAAGCGAATATCGCGACCGCCCTGAAGCACCTTAATGCTGAACCCGGTATTCGGACACTCCGGGTGGCCTCGCTGTACCATACGGAGCCGGTCGGGTTTACGGAGCAGGAGTGGTTTGTAAACACGGTGGCTGAGATTGAAACTACCCTGCCCCCTTTTGATTTGATGTCCCAACTGTTGCGTATTGAGCAGCGCATGGGGCGCAGGCGTGACGTTTTCTGGGGTCCGCGCATCATCGACCTTGACCTGCTCCTCTACGATAACCTGCACTTAGCAATTCCCGGACTGCAAATACCTCACCCCCGGTTGATCGAACGTGCCTTTGTCGTAATTCCGCTGGCGGAACTGGAGCCGGATATGCTGTTGCGTGGCCGCCGGGCATCCGACCTAGGTGTGGAACTGGCGTCTATTCAGAAGATTGAACTGATCCCTTGACGCTACTGCCAGTGGCCGGTAACCGTTTAAGTATCAAGTCTTCAAAAGTACTTTGAACATACTGAACCCGTATCAAACCCGGCTAGGTGATGACCGGGTTTTTGTTTGGGTGTTAAAATGGTTATTATTGGCCTTATTAGCCGAACGGTCACATCACATCGGGTGAAAACGAAAACGGGGGATTACCAATAGATTAGGTTAAATTTTTTAGGGCAGGGGAATTAAGAACGTGAGTTACGAACCAAAAGTAGTCGGGTTTCTGTGCAACTGGTGTAGTTACGGGAGCGCTGACCTAGCCGGGGTTTCCAGAATACAATACCCGGCTAATCTGCGGGTGATCAGGGTCATGTGTTCCGGTCGGGTAGATGCCACCCATATTCTCAAGGCCCTGACTATGGGCGCGGACGGTGTCTTGGTCGGTGGTTGACACCCCGGTGACTGCCACTATGTTAGTGGCAACATGTATACCCGGCGACGCATTCAGATGATGCGCAATCTTCTGGAAACCGTCGGTATTGAGCCGGAGAGACTCCGGCTGGAATGGGCGTCATCGGCAGAGGGCGCCAAGTTTGCCCGTACAGTCAGTGATTTTACTGAGACTCTGCGTGAATTAGGACCTAGCCCACTGAAGGTGAAAGTGTCATGAAGAAATACTTAAACGCGCAAGACGCAAATTTGTAGAACCGAAAAGGTGGCGGAGCGATCCAGGAAATGGCCAGAGCCCTTCTGGATTCAAAAATGGTGGATTGCGTAATCGCCTTTGTTAAGGGTACGGGTCCGGATGATCTGCGGGTGGCCTTTATTTCTAACCCTGAGGATGCAGCGCAGGTTATACCAGCGACGTTAAACCCTTACAGTATGACCCGGCTTTTACGGGATTACGCCGAGGGGAATGCGGCGGTTATTGGGCGTACCTGTGATGTACGGGCCGTTATTGAACTGCGTAAACGAAACCGGTTGCCCGGAGAGGTCTATACCATCGGCGTAACGTGCTCAGATCTCAAATCATTACCGGGTGTTCTGAGATCGAATTGTCAGCGTTGTGACGAGCGAGTACCGGTTATGGCAGATGTAAGCTGTGTATTACTTGACGGGGTAACCGCTGTTGAAGCAGCTACCGATAAGGGCACTGCTATCCTCGCCACCGGAAGCTTTGTTGTACACGACGCCGCCGAAGACGAGGCCCAGGTGTTGGCAGCTATGGAAACGGAATTGGACACTGCGCGTAACCAAAAAGCCAAAGACTTTAAACTACTGCAGATGCCTTTAAGTGTTCGTTTTGAGTTTTGGTTTTCCCAGTTCGACAAGTGTATCAAGTGTTATGGCTGCCGTACCTCCTGCCCCATCTACTACTGTAAGGATTGCGTCCTAGATGCCGACCGGGGTGTAGTACCCGCAGGTGAAATGCCCGCTTCGCGGATGTATCACCTTACACGGTTGGCCCACGTCGGTGACTCCTGCATAAACTGCGGTTCCTGTGAAGCGGCGTGCCCGGTGCAGATACCGATCTCCAAGCTATACCACATGGCGCAGACGGAGTTAGGTCAGATTTTTAAGTATCGTCCCGGCTATGACGATGCCCGTATGCCGTTGACCCTGTTTGCTGCTGCGGAGCTTGGTGATGGGCGCATTGACATTAAAGGAAGGTGATCTGCTATGAAGTTTGTGCAAACGATATGTCCTTACTGCGGCACGGGTTGTGGGCTCCTCCTCGCCGTAAAAGACGAAAAGGTGGTCGGGGTGGAAGCCCTGACTGCAAACCCGGTTAACGAAGGAAAACTCTGCATCAAGGGCTGGAACGTCCACGAGTTTGTGGGCCACCCGGACCGGCTCAAAGCATCAATAATCCGAAAGGACGGGGAATTGGTCGAGGTATCCTGGGATGAGGCGCTCAATTTCACTGCATCCAAGCTCCAGAGCATTATCAGGGAGCATGGGGGCAACGGCACTGGGCTTCTTAGCCTCCGCAAAGTGCTCCAACGAAGAAAACTATCTGCTGCAGAAATTCGCGCGAGTCCTGGGCAGCCCGAATGTGGACCACTGCGCACGCCTCTGACATAGCTCTACAGTCGTCGGTCTGGCGGCAGCTTTTGGCAGTGGCGCAATGACAAACTCGATTGCGGATCTGGAAGAGTCGGATTGTTTCCTGATTATCGGTTCCAACACCACGGAGAATCACCCTCTCGTAGCACGTCGAATCATCATTGCCAAGGAGAGGGGGGCCAAGGTGATTGTGGCCGATCCGCGGCGAACCCACATTGCACAAATGGCCGACCTGATTCTTTCCCAGCGCCCAGGTAGTGATGTAGCTTTATTGAACGGGATGATGAACGTCATCCTCCGTGACGGTCTGCAGGATGATCAGTTTATAAAGAACCGTACCAAGAACTTTGAAGAGTTCAAGAAGGTAATTGATCAGTATCCTCCCGAGCGTGCCTCCGAGATATCGGGTGTTCCTGTGACCGATATCGTTCAGGCGGCCCATCTGTACGGCAAGGCGGCGGCCGCGGCAGTTGTCTATTGTATGGGTATCACCCAGCATACCAGCGGCGTCGACAATGTGAAGTCCTGCGCCAACTTGGCCATGATCACCGGGAACCTTGGACGTCCGGGTACCGGCGTGAACCCGCTGCGCGGGCAGAACAACGTCCAGGGAGCCTGTGATATGGGTGCCCTGCCCAACGTACTCACTGGTTACCAGCCGGTACTTGACGATACCAAGCGGGCTGGCGTGGAGCAAGTCTGGGCCTGTCATATTCTTGCCAAGTTGGGTCTTACTGTAACCGGCATGATTGATGCCGCTGTGAGCGGCGACCTAAAGGGCTTGTACATCATGGGCGAGAACCCGGTCCAGCGTATGTACCAGGCCGTAGCACCGCCCGGTCAGGCTCTGCCGGACTGGGAAATTATTACCAAGTTGGCCAAACGGATGGGTGTGAACGGTTTTGATTTCGACACTATAGAGGCGGTTTACGACGAGGCTCGGTCGGTCACCCCGCAGTACAAGGGGATTACCTACCAGCGGGCTTGGCGTTGCCGGTTTGCAATGGCCCTGCCCCAACGAGGAGCACCCCGGCACACCGATTCTGCACGGTGGGGCTTTCACCTAGGGACTGGGAGCACTTTCCCCGATCGAATACCGGGCATCAGCGGAAGAGCCCGATGTCGAATACCCGTTCGTCCTGACCACCGGACGTTCCTATTTCCACTTCCACACCGGAACCATGAGCCGCCGTTCGGCAACACTGAACAGGGAAGTGTCCGGTCCTTACGTGGAGATCAACCCTGCCGATGCCCAGCGTTTATCGGTTAACGAAGGTGTGTCAGTCCGTGTCTTCACCCGCCGGGGCACGATTACCCTGCCCGCCCGAGTGACCAACCGGGTACCTGAACAGGTGGTGTTCATTCCTTTCCACTTCGTGGAGGCTTCGGCGAATGAACTAACGAACCCCGCCTTGGATCCGACTGCCAAGATCCCCGAGTTCAAAGTGTGTGCTGCCTACGTGGAACCAGCTTAGTCATGACTACCTTGAAAATACCAACACCTGGAAGGTGCAGTGCGCGCTGAGGGTATTGCCGGAACAAACGATAGGTAGTCATGACTAAGCTGGTTCCACGTAGGCAGCACACACTTTGAACTCGGGGATCTTGGCAGTCGGATCCAAG
>JAHRFU010000011.1 GCA_019084485.1 Desulforudis sp.
CACTGATTTCCAGAAACACCGATGTCTCCGATGCCCCCTCGATGACCATCGCATCATACCCGGTGCGCCGCATCGGAAAGGCCACGCGGCCCCCCGAGGTGGACTCGGCGTAAAACCCGGTGAGCGGTGGGCAGTAGTCGTTATGGCGTATACAGCAAGTCACCGCTCACCGGGTTTTACGCCGAGTCCACCTCGGGGGGCCGCGTGGCCTTTCCGATGCGGCGCACCGGGTATGATGCGATGGTCATCGAGGGGGCATCGGAGACATCGGTGTTTCTGGAAATCAGTGAGAATCGGTTGACGATTTTTAGCACCCAGATCCTATGTGTTTTCTTTAGAGATTTAATTCCGTGGGAGGACCTGGTAGACCTGAACCGGGCCTTGACCGGACTGGACTACACCAAGGAGGACCTGTGGGAAGTGGCGAACCGGGTTATCGACCTGACCCGGAAGTTTAACCTGCAGGAGGGGTTGACGAGGGAAGACGATTCCCTGCCGCCCCGGCTGTTCAAGGAGAAGATCAACGAGGGCAACGACGGCATCACGCGCGACGAGCTGAACTGCATGGTGGACGATTACTACCGTATTCGGGGATGGCAGTAAAACACCCCACTTCCCACATCCCATTAGGCGGGGGTCATGGTCAGCACGGCTACGGCCTCGATGTCTGTGAGTTCCTCGTTGGTTTCCTGGATGGTGTAAACTGCCTCCGGCGGGGAAGGTTTGATTTTGTCAAAGGAGGGCGGGATGAAGAACTCCTCCCCGGTTGAGGTCAGCACCTTAATATACTGATTTGTGAACTCCACCACCTTGCCGTGTACCTGAACCCTCGAATCGATCTTTCCCTGCTCGTCCAGCAGCGAAACCCTGATCAGGATCCGCTTGCCCACAATGGTCTCCTTCGTAAACGACAAACCTGGAACGCCCCTTTCCTATAAATCGTCGGATTATGCTGATATTAATATACCGCACCTTTGCCGCTTTTTCCAACTTGTCTTATTCCTGGTGAAGTGAATAATAACCGGGTGTCGGATAAATCATAGAACAGAGGTGATATTAGTGGCAGACAAAAATAAACACAGGGACGAAATCGTTGAACCGGAACACGGTGAAAAGAAAGACCGGGACATGAACGTCGCCGGTCGGGTTTGGGAAGCGGCCAAAGAAGCGGTCGGCACCGGCAACGTGACGAATCCTGACGAGAAGAACGAATTCAAGAAGCGTAAGAAGTAAAAGAAACGCCCGACAGGGCGTTTCTCCATTATGCGGTCCGGAATCAGTGAAAGGGCTATAGTATGCCGAAAGAGGTTCGGTTTCGTCCTTCCGTCTTGCTCTTGTACAGAAGATTGTCCCACTGGTGTAGAAGGTCGTCAATGAACTCGGGGATCACCAGGGGACACCGGTCATCCCAGGCCAGAGTTCCAATGCTGACCGTGACCTGGGCATTCTGACCCTTGTTTGAAAACCGGTGGTCGGCGACTTGCAGGCGGATCCGTTCCGGAATTTCGAGACACTTATCCGGGCCGACGTCCGGCAGTACGACCAGGAACTCCTCTCCGCCGAACCGGATCACGGGATCCTTCGAACGGACGCACTGCTTGATGATCTCCACCAACTGAATCAGAACGGCATCGCCGAACAAATGCCCGTAGGTGTCATTCAGTACCTTAAAACGGTCAATATCCAGGAGCAGCATGGAGCAGGGGCAGGACAGCTTGGGCAGAACCTTCTCTACGAAATAGTGGCGGTTATATGCTCCCGTAAGGTTGTCCACGAAGGCGGCTTGCCGCAGTTTCTGCACTGAGCTACGGAGCTGGCGCGAACTGCGGATCCTCCTGGACAGGTCCCTGACCACAAACAGGAAACAGGGGCGGCCTTCCAGTGCCACGTACTTTGCCACGATGTCCACTTCCAAAATACGGCCGTCTTGCGTTCGGTGCTTGGTCCTAAAGGGCAGGGGCCGGGGACGGGCTTCAAAAACCTGTTTCATCCACTGGATAGTTCGATAGGGCTTCTTGGGGCTGAAGTCCGTAATCCGGATGGATGGGAGGTCTTGTTTGGATAAGCCGTACAAAGCCATCGCCGACTTGTTGGCATAGGTGATGTACTTTGTCTCGAGATCCACCAGCAGGATAGCGTCAACCGTCATGTCCATGACGTGGACCATCATTTCCAGGGACGGCCGTGCTAACGGCGGGACAGTTTCCGGAAAACCCCCGATGATACTGTTGATATCCCCATCCAGATCCGAGGTTACCGGCATCTCTGTTCACCCTCTCCGGTTGCCGCCTGCATATAGCCGACAGAAAATTCTACCACAAAACCACTTATTTATCCATATCCTTCAGGAAACCGACCATCAGTTCCAACATGGTCTTCTGAGCCTGTTCGATGGCGCAGACCTCGCCGCTGTCCGTACTGTCCCCGCTGTTCAGACGGTGGCCTTGTTCCGCCATGTTCTCCACGTCCCAGGGGTCGAGGGTGATGTCCGCACGGTTACAGCACTTCCCCATGCAGTCGGAGTGACACTCGAACCGGAAACGGTCGTATCCAGTCAGGGGGTCAATCCGCCCTTCCGCCAGCTCTTCCAGAATCGTCTCGCGCCAGTTAGTCAATGCCGGTCTGCTCCTTCCGGAAAACGCTCGGGGGTATTACTCATAATCATAACTATTTTTCGAAACTATAGACCAGATGTCCGCTCCCAAAGTTGTAATCGTATCCTCGCTTTTTGTCGGAATGGGGGCAGGATTTCAACCGGACTGAATGGAATTGTAACTAGATGTGATCAGGCGGGCAGGGGGGATGTGCAAGCATTTACAAGGGTTTCCGGACAACTTAAAAAACTCCGGTAAAATGCTATGATTAATTCGAGGAGGTAGGTATTTTGCGTAAACCCGGGATTAAGACTTTGCTGGTGATTCTGACCCTGGTCGTATTTGCTTTCACCGTAGTTGGTTGCGGTGGCGGCGGCACGGACACCCCGGCTCCTGCGGGCGACGAAAAGGTAAAAGTCGGGTTCATCTATATCGGCTCGCCCGGCGATGCAGGCTGGACCTTCGCCCATGAGAAAGGCCGCCAGTTCCTGCTTGATCAGGTTCCGAACGTGGTTACCGAGGTTGTGGAGAACGTCGGTGACGCCGATGCCGAGCGGGTACTGACCCAGTTGGCTGAGAACGGCAACAAGATCATCTTCGCCACCAGTTTCGGCTTTATGGATCCGACCATCAACGTCGCGGCGAAGTATCCCGATGTGACCTTCCTGCACTGCTCCGGCTACAAAGTCGCTGACAATGTCGGCACCTATTTCGGGCGGATGTATCAGGCCCGCTACCTGAGCGGTCTAGTCGCCGGTGAAGCTACCGAGACGAACAAGATCGGCTACGTAGCGGCCCATCCGATTCCGGAGGTTATTCGCGGCATCAACGCGTTCACCCTGGGTGTGCGTGAGGCCAACCCCGAGGCTACGGTGCGGGTGGTTTGGACCAACACCTGGTATGACCCGGCTGAGGAAAAGAACGCGGCCAACGCTCTCCTGGACGCCGGTTGTGATGTGATCGCGCAGCACCAGGATACTCCTGGTCCCATGCAGGCTGCGGAGGCAAAGGGCAAACTCAGCATCGGCTACAACAGTGATATGAGCGCCCTCGCCCCGAAAGCAATCATGACCTCAGCCGTCTGGAACTGGGGACCGTACTATGTGGAGACCGTGAAGGCAGTCATTGGCGGTACCTGGACCTCCAGCCAGTACTGGGGTCCGATGTCTGACGGCATCACTGCTTTAGCCCCGTTCGGCCCGATGGTTTCCGACCAGACCAAGAACCTGGTGGAAGAGAAGAAGGCCCTGATCCTGAGTGGTGACTGGGATGTGTTTACAGGCCCGATCAAAGACCAGGCCGGTGAACTCAAGGTTCAGGACGCCCAGGTGATGGACGACGGTGCCATGCTGGAGATGATGTGGTTCGTGGAGGGTGTCGAAGGCTCCATCTAGGCGGCTTCGATCTCACTTCCAACCTCCCACATCTCACCTCTAAATTAGATCGTATCGACAGAGTCGATACATACCTTCGGTCCGACCTCCGACTTCTGACGACCGACTTCCGTTTGTACCGGGGCGCCGGCGGGTTTGTCCCTGCCGGCGTCACCCTTTGTTTTCCGGGAGTAGTTGCCGATCCTACATTTGTCCCAAAAGGAGCCGTCTGCTGTGGGTGCGGAGTTCCTGGTTCAGTTAAAGGGGATAACCAAGCGTTTTCCGGGAGTGGTGGCGAACCATCAGGTCGACCTGACTCTAATGCCTGGTGAAATACACGCCCTACTGGGTGAGAATGGTTCGGGCAAAAGCACTCTGATGAGTGTGCTGACCGGGCTGTACCGCCCGGATGAGGGCGAGGTTTTCATCGGCGGACAGCGGGTGCAGTTCCGCTCGCCGCACGATGCGATCAAGGCCGGCGTCGGGATGGTTCACCAGCACTTCAAACTAGTCGACACCTTCACCGTCGCCCAGAACGTAATCCTGGGCGATCGGCGTGTACCTTTTGTACCCTCTATGTCAGAGATTGAGGATCAGATCGAACGAATTTCTTCCGGCTACGGGCTCGCGGTCAACCCGCGGGCCTATGTCTGGCAACTGTCGGTCGGTGAGAAGCAGCGGGTGGAGATCGTGAAGATGCTTTACCGTGGCTGCAGCGTGTTGATTTTGGACGAGCCCACGGCGGTGCTTACCATTCAGGAAAGCCGGCAGCTGTTTGCGAACATCCGGGAAATGGCGGCCCAGGGGCGGACCGTGGTGGTGATCACCCACAAGCTGCATGAAGTGATGGAGATTGCGGACCGGGTAACCGTGCTGCGCCGGGGTGAGGCTGTGGCTACCTTCAAACGCGGCGGATTCACGGAGCGGGACCTGGCCCTGGCCATGGTGGGAAGGGACGTAGTGTCCCAGGTGGAGAAACCTCCTGCTGTACAAAAGGACGTGGTTCTGGAACTCCAGGACGTATACGCCCTGAACAATTTGGGACGGCTCGGTTTAAGGAGTATTTCCCTTACGGTGCGCGGGGGCGAAATCTTGGGCATTGCCGGGGTGGCGGGGAATGGGCAGCGTGAGTTGTCCGAGGTGGTCACCGGCCTGCGTCCGGCATTGCGCGGACGCATTCAGGTGGATGGTACGGATGTAACCGGGGAGGGACCGCGCGGGTTCATCGACCGCGGGGTGGCCCACGTTCCTGAAGACCGGCTCGGGGCGGGTCTGGTGCCGGGGCTGAACGCGGTGGACAACCTGATCCTCAAGGAGTACCGCCGGAAGATGGCCAGGGGACCGTTCCTGGACCGCAGAGGTGCGGAGAGCAATGCCCTGGAGCTGATCGGGCGCTTTGGGGTACGCCTGAGCAGTCTGTACAACCCGGTAAAATTCATGTCCGGGGGGAACCTGCAGCGCCTGCTGCTGGCCCGCGAGATCTCGTCGGAGCCACGTCTGATCGTGGCCGTCTATCCGGTCCGCGGCCTAGACATCGCCGCGACCGAAGCCGTACACCGGCTGCTGTTGGAACAGCGGGCACAGGGCACGGCGATTCTTCTGATTTCCGAGGACTTGGACGAAATATTTAAACTTAGCGATCGCATCGCCGTACTCTTCGAGGGTGCCGTTACCGGGGTGCTACCAGCAACCGGGGCGGACGCTGAGGAAATCGGCTTATTAATGATGGGCTCCCGCAAGATGGAGGAGCAAGCGGTATGAAGATCGGCCTGATCACGCTGGAAAAGAGAGCCGCACCGTCGCCGATAATGGCCGTAATGGTACCGGTGGTTTCCGTTTTTATGGCGCTTTTGGTCGGGGCTATCTTTCTTAAGATTACCGGCCGGGAGCCACTGCCCATTTATTTTGAGATGTTCAGCAGGGCCTTCGGTACTCGGTACGGGTTGTCCGAGACGATTGTTAAGTCCATTCCACTGATGCTGGCCGGTTTGGGTGTGGCGGTGGCCTTTCGGATGCAACTCTGGAATATCGGTGGTGAGGGGCAGCTCTTTATGGGTGCCTTTGCCGCGACCTGGGTGGCCCTGAGTTTTCCGGATCAGGCGGCTTATCTCCTGCTTCCCTTGATGTTCTTCGCCGGGTGTGCCGGTGGGGCGGTCTGGGGGCTGCTACCGGCCATTCCGCGCGCCTATATGGGTGTGAACGAGATCATTACCACCTTGATGTTGAACTATGTGGCTATTCTCTGGGTGGAGTATCTGGTCTACGGTCCCTGGAAGGATCCCCACGGGTACAACTTCCCGCTGACCGCCAAGTTCACGGCCGGGGCGATTCTGCCGACGATGGGTGATTCCCGGATCCACGCCGGGCTCCTGTTCGGCCTGACTATTGCCGTGGTGCTCTGGGTGGTGTTTAACCGCACGAAGTGGGGGTATGAGGTCCGGGTTATCGGCGACAGCCCCGGTGCCGCGCGCTTTGCCGGGATGAATATCCCCCGGAATATCCTGGTGGTGATGGCGGTTAGCGGTGCCATCTGCGGCCTGGCCGGGATGGCCGAAGTCTCGGGGCTGATGCACCGCCTGCAGCCTGGTTTCAGCCCGGGTTACGGTTACACAGCGATCATCATTGCTTGGTTAGCAAAATTGAACCCGCTGGCGATTGTGTTGGTGGCCTTCCTCTTCGGCGGATTGCAGGTTGGAGGGTACATCGTACAGACCACCGGGGTTCCGGCGACGATGGTGGCCATGCTGCAGGGCTCGGTCCTGTTTTTCATCCTGGGCGGGGATATCCTGCTGCGCTACCGGCTGCGCTGGCGCCGGTCCCCTGATTCAGGCGCTCCCGGCAAGGGGGTGGGGGCGTGAGCTACGATTTTTTAGTCGCGGTCTTGGCTACGGCGGTGGTGGCCGGTACGCCCATTCTCTACGCCGCTCTGGGTGAACTGATCTGTGAACGATCCGGCATCCTGAACCTCGGGGTGGAGGGGATGATGCTGGTTGGAGCGGTTACCGGGTTCATCGCGGCGCTCAGCACCGGCAATCCTTGGGCGGGGGTACTCGCCGCTCTGATCGCGGGCGGGGCGATGGCTTCCATCCATGCCGTGCTGACCGTAAGCTTAAAGGCCAATCAGGTGGTCAGTGGTCTGGCCCTGACCCTGTTTGGAACCGGGCTCAGCGCCTATATCGGCAAGGCCTATATCGGGATGCCGCTGGCGAACCCGTTTCGCCCGTTTGAGATTCCGGTATTGAGTGAGATTCCGTTTCTGGGGCCGATCCTGTTCCGAAACGACCCCCTGGTATACCTGACCTTCCTGCTGGTTCCGCTGGCCTGGTTCCTTCTGTTCCGGACCAAGGCCGGGCTGAATATGCGTGCCGTGGGCGAGAATCCGGCCGCTGCTGACTCCCTGGGTGTGAACGTGTTCGCCACACGGTACATGTACATCATCATCGGGGGCATGCTGGCCGGAGTCGGCGGTGCCTATCTGTCCCTGGCCTACGTTCCGGCCTGGATGGAGAATATGGTCGCCGGACGCGGCTGGATTGCCGTGGCTTTGGTCATCTTTGCGACCTGGAACCCGGTGAATGCCCTGCTCGGGGCCTATATCTTCGGTGGGATCCACGCCCTGGGGTTCCGCCTGCAGACGCTGGATGTGAATGTCTCCCCTTACTTCCTGAAGATGCTGCCCTACCTGTTTACCATTGCGGTGCTGATCTTCGTCACGCGCAAGAACAACCGCAGCCGGATCGGGGCTCCCAAAGCGCTGGGGCAAGCCTATGACCGGGAGGAGCGCTGACCACTCAGTTCCCGGTATTGCTGCTTTTCATCATCCAATCCAGAAAGAGCACATAGAGGATTACCGGCACCGCGGCTTTGAGTAGCGGGAAGAGCAGCAGGGTTGCGAAAAACGTGGCCATGTATGTCCCTCCTGCTTACAGTATGGCTAATATCCGGCCGGATAAAACAACGTCCCCGCCGATTGCCGGCAGGGACGATCATTACCCGGAGTAGATTTTCTTGCGGGCCGATTAGCGCTGCATAATCCCGGTAACCAGGAGCATTACAGACAAGCCGGACAGGAGCACCCACCGGGTAACCTGGCCGGTTCGTTGGACTCCGTGGCGATAGGCGTTAAACACGGCGAGAGCCGTTATCAGGATTGCAAAAATTACGGCAACGTCCCAGAACAATGGCATCCCCTCCGTCGATTTTGCAACAACGGGTTAGTTAGTCGCTATTTCGTCTCAGTGGCGACCGGCTTGGGACCGTCTTCCTTGCGCGGATCCCAGGTGGTGTTACATTCATCACAGGTGTAAAGCGGCCGGGACAGGTATACAAACAGGCACAGGAACCACCACAGGGGC
>JAHRFU010000028.1 GCA_019084485.1 Desulforudis sp.
AGAGATCTGGTGATTATCAACCGGGATCCGACACCCTACGACAACCAGGCCCAATTGGTAATCCGGGAGAGCATCGGTACGGTGTTCAAAGAACTGCTAGACGAAATGGGTCTTTAAAATAGCGGTTATGATATTATGTTGCCAATGTTCCTCCCCAAATTTCCTGTTGCCCCGCTAAAGCTGCCGTGATAGAATGGCCTATACAAAGTGGGTAGTATCTCCATGCGGGAACTACACCGCTGTTACGGAGACTGTACTTAGTTATTGAAACGAACAATCCGGGTGCTAGGTGAATTTATCCCACTTCCAACTTCTCACCTCCCACCTCTCATACAGCCGCTTGGAGCCTTTACGGGACCGAGACGGGATTTGTATTTAAGTCCTTGGATCAGTCCGGGGATTTTTGTTTTTTTGGCGATGGAAAGGGGAGGTTATGGATATGATGGAACAGTTTGTGCCTAGGCCGCGGGTAGCGATCATCGGTGCCGGAAAGGTTGGCTCCGCTCTGGGTATGGCCCTGTACAAATGTGGCTACCCCATCACCGGAGTGGCCTCCCGTTCCCTGGATTCAGCAGAGCGACTTGCCGTCCGGTTCGGGGCAAGGTATGCAAGCGACCCTTGTGCTGTAACCAGCGAGGCGGACTTGGTGTTCATCACTACTCCCGATCGGGAAATCAGATCGGTGGCGGCTGATATCGCCTACCGCGGCGGTTTCCACCGCGGACAGATTGTGGTACACACCAGTGGAGCCTTGACTGCTTCGGAACTGGCACCGGCTCGCGCATACGGTGCGGCGGCCGTTTCGGTTCATCCCCTGCAGTCTTTTGCCGCCACCGAGAGCGGATCGGATCGCTTCAAGGGTTGCTATTTCGCGGTTGAGGGGGATGTCGCGGCGATGCCGGTTGCCGAACAAGTCGTAGCCGACCTCGGAGGGGTACTGCTACGCCTGAAGGCCGATGACAAGGCCCTCTATCATGCGGCGGCCTGTGTGGCTTCCAACTACCTAGTGGTTCTCATCCACTTGGCGTCCGGCATTCTGGAACGATGCGGGCTAGACCGTGAACACGGACTCAAGGCCCTGGTTCCCCTCCTGGATGGGACTCTGCAGAACATTAAGGAACTGGGTGCTACTGAGGCGTTGACCGGCCCGGTAGCCCGGGGCGATGTCCCTACGCTTCAGTGGCACCTGGACGCCTTTGGACGAAGTGATGCTGTTGCCGGAAGTTTGTACCGGCACCTGGGGCTTTACGCCTTAGAGGTCGCCCGCGAGAAGGGCACCGTTGGGGCGGACGAAGCCATGGCGATTGAAAGACTATTGGAGGGGGTTGAGCAAAGTGGCGGCAGAGCGGGTTACCACCGCCCACCTGGCCCGGAAGAAGCACGAGGGCAGACGCATTACCATGCTTACAGCCTACGATCACCCGATGGCGGGGATCCTGGACAGGGTGGGGATAGACGTGATCCTGATCGGCGATTCCCTAGGTAATGTTGTCCTGGGACACGAGTCGACGATACCAGTCACCCTTGATGATATGGTCCACCATACGCGGGCCGTTTCACGGGCGGTGCACCGGGCCTTGGTCGTTGCTGACCTGCCCTTTATGACTTATCACCTATCGATCCGTGACGCCCTGGTTGCTACCGGCCGTCTGATGCAAGAGGGGCGGGCCCAGGCGGTGAAACTGGAAGGCGGCCGGGAAGTAACCGAGCAGATCAAGATGATTGTCCGGGCCGGCGTGCCGGTGATGGCCCACATCGGGCTAACCCCTCAATCTGTGCACCAACTCGGGGGTTACCGGGTTCAGGGCCGAGAGGCCGAGGCGGCCTTCAAACTCCTTGACGATGCCCGTGCTGTACAGGATGCCGGTGCGTTTGCCATTGTGCTTGAGTGCGTACCCGCCCCCCTGGCCGAGATGGTCACCGAGGAACTACAGATCCCCACGATCGGTATTGGCGCCGGCCCGTACTGTGACGGCCAGGTGTTGGTGGTGAACGACATGCTTGGCCTGGGTGGAGGATTCACCCCCCGCTTCGTTAAGCGGTACGCTGACCTGGGAGCCGAAGCGATGCGGGCGGTGACAGCGTTTAAGGAAGAGGTTGAAACCGGCCGATTCCCTGAATCCGAGCACAGCTTTACGATGTCCGAGGATGAACTAGAAAAGCTGAAGAAGGGCTGAGGCTAGGAGTAGGTGTCTCAAATGGAAGTCTGTCAAACAATAGCCGAAATCCGAAAATATGTAGGTCGGGCGCGAGAGCGAGGGATAGTCGGTCTGGTGCCGACTATGGGTTTTTTTCATGATGGACACCTGACCCTGATGCGTGAAGCAGCGAAGGTTTGTCCGACAGTGGTGGTCAGTATCTTTGTGAATCCCCTGCAGTTTGGCCCTACGGAGGACTTTCGCGATTATCCGCGTCAGCCGGAACGGGACTTAGCACTGGCCCGCGAGGCTGGGGTGCACGCGGTGTTCATGCCTGATACAGCTGAAATGTATCCCCTGCCCCCGGCATTATTCGTTCAGGTGGAACGCATGGATGAAGTGCTTTGTGGGCGTTCACGCCCAAGTCATTTCCGTGGTGTGGCTACGGTAGTGGCCAAGCTCTTCAATGTCGTGGCACCGGATATGGCCTTCTTTGGTCAGAAGGACGCCCAACAACTGCAGATTATCAGGCGGATGGTAAGAGATCTGAACTTCAACCTGGAGCTCCGGGCGGTACCAACTGTCCGAGATTCGGATGGCTTAGCTCTGAGCTCGCGTAATGTTTATCTGGATGAAAAGCAGCGGGTAGCGGCAACGGTACTGTTCCGGAGCCTTGATCGGGCCCAAGAGGCCATCCGGTCTGGGGAGCGAAACCGGGAGGCTGTTGAAAAACTAATGACGGGGATGATTTCCGCCGAATCGGTAGCCCAACTCGATTATGCATCCGTGTTAAGCCTGCCGGATCTAGATCCGATTGAACATTTGGAGGGAAGCGTGCTCCTCGCGGTAGCGGCAAGGTTCGGTAGGGCTCGCTTAATAGACAATGTCATCGTTAAAATAGGGTCAGACTTAAAAAGTTAAGTTTTGTATCGAAAACTTAACTTTTTAAGTCTGACCCTTAGCATTCCTTGACACAAGTTTATGCCAGACATTAGAATTATTTTGTAACTCGACAGAATTACCGGATAATTTAGACACTTTCTTGTTTTATTGATGTGATTGGGGAGATGGGGCCACGTGACGGCTTCTTTGGAGTTGGTAACACAAATCCAGGATTTGAAACAAAAGCGGAAGGCCATCCTGCTCAGCCATTATTATCAGAGGCCTGAGATTCAGGATCTTGCCGATTTCGTAGGCGATTCACTGGAGCTTTCGCGGCAGGCGGCGGAAACCGACGCCGAGGTTATTGTGTTTTGTGGAGTACACTTCATGGCTGAGAGCGCAGCCATCCTTTCCCCGGATAAGTTGGTGATCCTGCCGGATGCCGATGCCGGGTGTCCCATGGCGGATATGGTCAATGCCACCTCCCTCAAGGAGGAAAAAGCGCGGCTGGGCAACCCAGTGGTGGTTTCCTATGTGAACACTTCGGCTGAAGTAAAGGCCGAAAGCGATATCTGTTGCACCTCAGCCAACGTGATCCGGGTGATTGGTTCACTGCCCCGGGACCGTGAAATCCTTTTTGTACCGGATCAGAATCTGGGGCGGTTCGCCGAGCGGAAGACGGGGCGGAAAATGCACCTGTGGCCAGGCTTCTGTTGCATTCACGATCAGTTGACGGTGGATGACGTGTTGAAGGCGAAGGAATCTCATCTCGGAGCGCTGCTACTGGTGCACCCGGAGTGCCGCTCCGATGTTATCGACCAGGCGGATTATGTTGCTTCTACATCCGGGATGCTCCGTTATGCCTGTTCTTCCCCTGCTAAAGAGTTTATCGTGGCTACAGAAGAAGGTCTTCTGCACCAGCTGTCCAGACAGTGTCCCGGGAAGGCGTTCCACACCGCTTCAAGCGGTCTCGTCTGCGGCAATATGAAACTGACCACTTTAGAAAAGCTGGTTCAGGCTCTGGAGACTCTGGAGCCTAGGGTGAGTGTGGCGCCCTACATCCGGGAACGGGCTCTCTTGGCCCTGGAGCGCATGCTGGCCTTAGCGTAGGTAGGGGGTTTCCACTGTGTCCGCACGCTACCTTACCAATTTTGACACAAACCATTTGTCTTCCGAAGAAGTTGACGTTTTGATTGTCGGTAGCGGCATCGCCGGGTTGTACGCTGCCTACAAGGCTGCCCGATCCGGTGCCCAGGTATTGGTATTGACTAAGCGAACAGTTGAAGATACCTGTACGGAGAGAGCCCAGGGGGGAATCGCCGCCGCGATTGGCGAGACTGATTCCCCCCTGCTCCATTTCGAGGACACTCTGGCAGCTGGAGCCGATTTGTGCGACCCCGAAGCAGTGGAGATTCTGGTCAGCGAAGGACCGGAGTGCGTGGGCGAGCTGGTGCATCTCGGTACCCGGTTTGACCGGATGGGTTCGGAATGGGCCCTCGGCCGTGAAGGAGCGCACTCTCAAAACCGCATTCTGCACGCCAGCGGTGATGCTACGGGGGCGGAAATCCAGCGGGTATTGTCCCTGCAGGTGCGCGAGGAGCAGAAGATTCCGGTGCTGGAGCGCCACTTCGTGGTTGATCTGCTGGTGCGTGAGGGACGGTGTTTCGGGTTACTGGCTTATGACGAGGCGCGTCATCGGCTATGTGTATTTTGGAGTAATGTGGTGATAATGGCCAGCGGCGGGGCGGGACAGTTGTATGCACACACCACCAACCCGGAGGTGGTTACGGGAGACGGCATTGCGGCCGCGTACCGAGCCGGTGCCGACGTGATGGATCTCGAGTTTGTCCAGTTCCACCCTACGGCATTAGCCGCCCGGGACGGGTGCTCCTTTCTGATTTCAGAGGCGGTTCGAGGCGAAGGAGGCATCCTGCGCAATGCAAGAGGCGAACGATTCATGGTCGAGTATCACCCGGCCGCCGAGCTTGCACCGCGCGACGTTGTCACACGGGGAATCCTGAGTGAAATGGAGTCCACCGGTCAGTCGCTGGTATATTTAGATGTCACGCACCTGCCGCCGGAATTAGTGCATAGCCGTTTCCCCAATATCACCAGGACCTGCCTCTCTCTGGGCATTGATCCAGCTAAGGAAGGAATACCGGTGGCACCGGCGGCTCACTACTTTATGGGTGGAATTAAGACTGATCTTCAAGGGGCAACTTCTATTCGGGGACTCTATGCCTGTGGAGAAGTAGCCTGCGCCGGTGTACATGGTGCAAACCGGCTGGCGAGTAATTCCCTGCTGGACGGTCTGGTCTTTGGGTCCCGGATTGTGGAACGGGTATTACGGGAGAATCCCTACCGAAGCAACGTTAAGCGGCTCAGTGGGTTTTTGAACCGCAGCCTTGAACCCGGAAAGCCTGTCAACCCGATGATTCTAAGACTCGAACTGCAGAAGATGATGCTGGAGCAGGTTGGGCCGCTCCGTACTGCCGATGGCCTTTCCAGGGCTCTGAGTTTCTTTGACGGGCAGCGTTATCTGACCGGTGTCTGCGCTGAAGAGCCCTCATCTTTTGAAATTAGAAACCTGATCACCGTGGGCGAGCTGGTTACCGGGGCCGCCTTGGCGCGTACGGAGAGCCGGGGTGGGCATTATCGGCAGGATTATCCCTGCCGGTTAGAACACTGGCGCAAGCACATTATCTTTCGGAGGCACTGATGCTAGGCGAATTTGAAAATACGATCAGACTGGCTTTGGCCGAGGACATCGGCCCCGGTGACCTTACCACCTGGGCCGTAGTGCCCCCTGGGACTCCGGCGCGGGCACGGATACTGACCAAGGAAGCCGGGGTTATCGCCGGATTGCCGGTAGCCGCAGCGGTCTTTGCCATCTTGGACGACCATGTTCGGTTTACACCGCAGGTGAGTGACGGCGCTAAAGCCTCTAAGGGCGATACTCTGGTGTTGGTGGAGGGGCCTGCTGAAGCACTGCTCAGCGGGGAGCGTGTAGCTCTGAATTTCCTGCGCCATCTTTCCGGCATCGCCACACGTACGGCTGGCTTTGTCGATGCCGTCTCCGGATTCCGCGCTCGGATTGTGGATACGCGCAAGACCACGCCGGGTCTGCGGGCTTTGGAGAAGTACGCCGTCCGCATCGGTGGAGGACACAACCACCGGTTCGCCCTCTACGACGGCGTACTCATTAAGGAAAACCATATCCGGGTAGCCGGTGGCATTGGGCCTGCCATTACCCTGGCTCGGGCCCGGGTACCCCACACCTTGAAAATCGAGGTGGAGGTAACCAGTCGGCGTGAGCTGGACGAGGCGCTGGAGGCGGGAGCGGACATCATCCTGCTGGACAACATGTCCCCCGGTGAAATGAGGCAGGCGGTTGAGACCGTGAAGGGCCGTTGCCTGCTGGAGGCCTCCGGCGGCATCAACGAAGAGACCGTGGTGGCGGTTGCCGAAACCGGTGTGGACCTGATCTCCGTGGGAGCACTGACCCATTCGGTGCGCGCTCTGGATATCAGTATGGATATTGAGACCCTGTAAAGTGTAAACACTAGTGGTAAATAACGCCAACATGGAGTCGAGAAACGATGAAAGCGGCCGTCCTGGGATACCTGAAGGAGCGTCGTCCGGACTATGTTTCCGGAGAAGAGATCTGTCGGAGCTTAGACATATCACGAACCTCCGTATGGAAATACGTGTCTGCCCTGCGGAGTGAAGGATATGAAATAGAAGCCCGCTCCCGCCTCGGTTACCGGTTGGTCGGGACGCCCGACCTGCTGCTCCCGGACGAGGTGGTGAGTGGCTTGGACACCCTTTTCTGTGGTCAGGTGTACCACCATCATCTTTCCCTCTCCTCAACAAATTCTACAGCTCAGGAATTGGCCCGTTCCGGGGCACCCGAGGGCACGGTAGTGCTGGCCGAAGAACAGACAGGGGGACGGGGACGGCTCAGCCGGGCCTGGATATCCCCCCGGGGGGGTCTTTGGTTCTCCGTAGTCTTACGCCCCAACGTCTTGCCGATGCGGGCACCGGAGATCACTTTTCTGGCTGCGGTCGCCTGTGTCCAGGCGCTCGAGCGATACCCGGGCCTTGACGCCGGAATAAAGTGGCCGAACGACCTTGTGTGGCGAGACCGAAAACTCGGCGGAATCCTTACGGAACTGTCCGGGGAGTTTGACCGTATCAACCACGTTGTCTTGGGCATCGGGATTAACGTTAATCTGGGCCTTGACGACTTTCCATCCGGGCTGCGCTCAGTGACCACCTCTGTTTCTGCGATTACCGGTTTTCCGGTGTCCCGTCGCCGTCTTCTACGGGAACTCTTGATCTCCCTGGAGCACTGGTACCGGATCTGGTTGACGGGAGGTTTCTCGCCCGTTGTTGAGGCCTGGAAGCGGTTTCACTGCTGGCTGGACCGGCCTGTGCGGGTGGTTAACGTGGAGGGGGAATGGACAGGAACGGCCGTCGGCATTGACGATGATGGGGCCCTCCTGCTTAGGACCGACGATGGTTTGACCAAGCGGATCATCGCCGGAGACGTATTATTAAGGGATGGTGAACAGGCTTGATCCTCGTCCTTGATGTCGGAAATACCAACATAGTACTCGGCGTTTACCGCAACCGGGAGTTAATCGCCGACTGGCGGATCTCCACCCGCCGGCACTGGACAGCTGATGAATTGGGAATTCTGTTGAAACAACTCCTGGCGGATCGGCGGTTGGAACCCCGGGAGATCAAGGCTGCGGTCATTTCATCAGTAGTTCCGCCCTTAAATCCTACCCTGGAAAAGGCTGCACGCGTCTATTTTAACTGTGAACCGATGATTGTCGGGCCCGGCATCAAGACCGGAATGCCCATCAAATATGAAAACCCGCGCGAAGTCGGTGCGGACCGCATTGTGAATGCTGTCGCCGCCTTTGAAGAATACGGCGGTCCTTTAATTATCGTGGATTTCGGCACGGCCACCACGTTCTGTGCCATCTCCGCACGGGGAGAGTACCTGGGCGGGAACATCGCCCCCGGTATCGGCATCTCCTGCGAGGCCCTTTTCCGACAGGCCGCCAAGCTACCGCGGGTGGAATTGGTGGCACCGACCACAGTTATTGGGCGCAATACGGTTCAAAGCATGCAGGCCGGCATCGTCTTTGGATATGCCGGTCTAGTGGACGCTGTTGTGGAACGAATGAGACCGGAGATGGGTGCGAACTGCATGGTTCTGGCTACGGGGGGGCTGGCAGAGCTGATCGCCCGTGAAAGTAAGACCATCGGCAAGGTGGATCCGCTCTTGACCCTGAAGGGGCTACACATCCTCTACGACCGGAACCAGGCCGCTAACTAAAATTTCGGGGACACCGCACTTAATTTCTAACAGGTAACCAGTATAGATGCATAATTATTAAGTTGGATTTTCATTTTACAAGACATATTGGCTTAGGAGTTCTAGATTCGTGAAATTATTTGAGATTGGGTCATTGACTATGGATAATCCTGTGGTCTCGGCGCCAATGGCCGGGATTAGTGATAAGGCCTTTCGCGTACTGGCCCGGGAGATGGGTTGTGGTCTGGTTTGGACCGAGATGATCTCCGATCAGGCGCTTGTATTCGGTAATCGCAAGACGGAGCAACTCTTGAATATTGAGGGTGAATATCCGGTTTGTGTGCAGCTATTCGGCTCTAAACCGGAAACCCTGACACGGGCGGCCCGGATGGCAGTCGAGCGGGGGGCCGATCTGATCGACATTAACATGGGATGCCCCACCCCGAAGATCGTTAAGAACTGCGGCGGTGCCGCCTTGATGAAGGACCCCGAGTCAGCGGCCCGAATCGTAGCCGCCGTTGTGGGGGCTGTCGGGGTGCCGGTTACCGTAAAGATTCGCAAGGGATGGGACGAGGATTACCCAGACGCGGTTGAGTTCGCCCGGCTGGCCGAAGCTTCCGGAGCATCAGCCGTTACCGTCCACGGTCGGTTTCGCGGTGAGTTTTTCAGCGGTCAGGCTGACTGGTCCATCATTCGAAAGGTTAAGGAAACGGTGAACATTCCGGTGATCGGGAACGGAGACGTCTGGACTGGTGCTGACGCCAGACGGATGCTGGACGAGACCGGCTGTGACGGCGTGATGATCGGCCGGGCGGCACGCGGAAACCCCTGGATCTACCGGGATGCCGTCCATTTTCTGCGTACCGGTGAACAGCTTCCCCCTCCAACCCCGGAAGAGCGGGTGGAAATGGCTCTGCGTCATTTTGATCTTTTGCTTGAGTTTAAGGGAGAACATACAGCGGTACTCGAGATGCGCAAGCATGCCGCCTGGTACACTAGGGGCATGCGTGGAGGAGCGCGCCTGCGCGAACGCCTGCACGCTGCGGATAGTCCGGGCGCGATGCGGGAGATAATTCGGAGTGTTGTGTTGAAGCAGTCTGGTCCAGATTAAGGGCTGACAGGGCAATCCGTTGGGGAATCCACCAAACCGGGAAGAAGATGCACGATGGTGAGTGCGAGGTGGTTCATTAATGCTTGTGACGATTCTCCTGGCATCGGTAGGGCTTGCACTATTGCTTGGCGGGGCGGAGTGGCTGGTACGCGGTGCGAGTCGGCTAGCCCGCTACTTCAGTGTGTCCCCGCTGGTTACCGGCTTGACTGTGGTTGCGATCGGTACCTCCGCACCGGAACTGGCGGCCAGTCTGATCAGCGCTTTTCAGGGGTTTGGAGACATCGCTCTCGGCAATGTCGTCGGTAGCAACATTGTGAACATCGGGTTGATTCTTGGTCTTACCGCTTTGTGGGTACCGATTCGCGTAGTGGATACCCTGAACACCAGGCTGATTCCCTTCCTGCTTACGGTCTCAACAGTGCTCTTCCTATTTAGTTGGACGGGTTTTATCCTTTCCCGGACAGAAGGTTTGGCTCTGCTGTTCCTACTGATCTTGTTCCTAGCGTATACGATCAGGACGGCCCGGTCGAAGACCGGAACTGAAACCGCTTCAGAGACGAAACATCCTACTGACGCTCAGGCCAAAACCGGTGTGCAAAGATCTCAAATCAAGGGTTTCCTGCCCATAAATGTCGCTCTAATTCTTGTGGGGCTGGTGCTGCTGGGAGGCGGAGCGAACCTGTTTATCCGGGGGGCGGTGGAATTTGCTCGCCTGGTAGGAATAAGCGAAGCCGTGATCGGGGTGACGGTCGTGGCCTTGGGTACTTCGCTGCCTGAACTGGCCGCCTCTATTTCTGCGGTTCGCAAGCGTCTGCCCAGTATGGCCGTCGGCAATATCGTGGGCAGCAACATTTTCAACACCCTGTTCATTGTCGGTACTCCGGCAGCGTTATTCCCTTTCGCCGTTTCACCCTCCCTGGTCAGCATCTCGATCCCGGTTATGCTGGGGTTCACGATCCTGCTAATGGTCTTTTGTTTAACTAAGCGAACGGTCAGCCGCGCAGAGGGCGGTTTTCTGCTGCTTCTGGTGGTCCTGTACTTCTCGTCCCTCCTGCGTTTTTCTTAAGGAGAGAGTTATGGCAGGCCTTACGCGGTGTTGGTGTGGTCCGGTGTGCCACTTGGGGTGTGGAGATTGGCGCTAGTTTCAGGAGCTCTTGCCAAAGCAGGAGGCTGTTGCTAGAATAGGTTATTGGAATTGCCGCTCCAAAGGAGGTTTTTTGGGTTTGGAGCGTTTTGCTTTTATGGTCCATCCGCTTAGTGTCAAGGATGTGAGCCGGAAATATAAGTTTGCACGTCATTTCCCGGATTCCTGGGTGGAGACAGCCCTGCGCCGTCTACCGCCGATTAAGGCCTCCCATATTACCGGAATCCGATCGCCGCACAATGAAGTGGATGGCTATTTTGTTTCCTGCACGCTCACCGCCCGGCAGATCATGACGCTGCCCCCCGAATTCGTCCTGAAAAAGGTGGTTGCTACCGGAAGGCTGGCCGAAAAACTGGGAGCTCAGATCCTCGGTCTCGGTGCCTTTACGAAGATCGTCGGTGACGCCGGGATTACCGTAGCTAAACAACTTAACATTCCGGTCACTACCGGAAACAGTTACACTGTCTTTACTGCGGTGCAGGGGACCAAGCAAGCGGCATACTTGATGGGGCACAAATTGTCCGCATCTCAGGCCGTGGTTGTCGGAGCGACTGGAGCCATTGGATCTGTGTGTGCGCAGATGCTGGCCAAGGAAGTGGGCGCGCTTACGTTAGTCGGCCGGGACCGGAATAAGCTGGAACCCTTAGCGGAGCGGATTCGTTTTGATTCCGGCCTCGCTGTTCGGATTGAATCTGACTTGGGCAAGGCGCTAAAACAGGCTGATATTGTGATCACTGTAACCAGTGCCGTGGACGCGATCATCGAACCCGAACACTTAAAGTCCGGATCCGTAGTCTGTGACGTGGCCCGACCGCGGGACGTGTCTAGGAGAGTGGTTGAGATTCGAGACGACGTGCTGGTCATCGAGGGTGGAGTGGTGGACGTTCCCGGACCGCCCGAGTTCAATTTGGATTTCGGCTTCCCTCCCTGTACCGCCTACGCCTGTATGGCCGAAACCATGATCCTGACCCTGGAGAAAAGGTTCGAGAGCTTCACCCTTGGTCGTAACTTGGCCGTAAAACAGGTGGAGGAAATCGGTCGTTTGGCCGACAAGCATGGCTTCAAGCTGGCCGGTTTCCGTAGCTTCGAACGAGCCATTGCTCCGGAGGATATCGACCGCATTCGAGAGAGTGCTCAAAAACACTCTTGACAATGACCTAGGGCGTCCTTATAATTGTTAGAAATGTTAAAGGAATGGCTCAGGCACTGTAGCCTTGCGCGGAATACAGTGCCTGAAACTTTGTCTGTTTCGTCTGAATAATTTATGGGTAACAACACATATATTGTTCAAGTGGTGCCACTATAGGTATTTAAGGAGAGATTGCCTTTATGATGAAGGAGAAAGAAGTTATCCTGACTGTCGCCGGTCTAAAAAAACTGGAGGACGAACTGGAGAAGCATAAAACGATTAAACGGCGCGAAGTGGCCGCCCGCATCAAGCAGGCCATCGAGTTCGGCGATATCTCCGAGAGTTCTGAGTATGAGGACGCCAAGAATGAACAGGCGTTCATTGAGGGCCGGATCCTCACTCTGGAGAAAATGCTGCGTAACGCTAAAATTATTGACACCGATGACATCAATGTGGAAGCGGTTGGAGTTGGTTCCACGGTCCTGCTCGAGGATCTGGAGGACGGAAGCCGGCTTGAATACACGATTGTTGGTTCTGTGGAATCTGATCCCCGGTTAAAGAGGATCTCAAACGAGTCGCCTGTAGGTCGGGCCCTGCTCGGCAAGAAAGTCGGGGAGAGCGTGGAGATCAGTGTTCCGGCCGGGGTAATTAAGTATAAGGTCACTGATATCGGCCGTGCGGCTTTGTAAACAGGAGAAGTTTTTATGATTGATCAGGAACTAAACGAACTACTTAGAATTCGCTACAATAAGCTGTCGGAGTTACGTGAACAAGGGATCGATCCTTATGGCGGACGGTACGAGCGGACGCATATGGCAGCTCAGGTTATCGACGATTTCCCGGCCCTGGAAGGCCGGGAATTGCGTTTGGCCGGACGCCTGATCGCCCGGCGTGGTCACGGCAAGGCCACCTTCAGCGACCTGCAGGACGCCTCCGGCAGCATTCAGATTTATGTCCGTTTGAACGACGTTGGGGAACAGGCCTACGAGCTGTTCAAAAAGGTTGATATTGGCGACATTATTGGTGTCGAGGGCACGGTGTTCAAGACCCGGATGGGTGAGATCAGCATTCATGTGCTGACTTTTAACCTGCTCTCCAAGTCCCTGCGTCCTCTGCCCGAGAAGTGGCACGGTTTGAAAGACGTTGAACTGCGCTACCGGCAGCGTTACCTGGATTTGATCGTCAATCCCGAAACCCGTGACGTGTTTGTAAAGCGCAGCCGGATTATCGCTTCCATCCGTCGTTTTCTGGACGATCGCAATTTCTTGGAAGTGGAGACCCCGATGATGCAGCCTTTGGCCGGTGGAGCTACCGCCCGTCCTTTCACCACCTTTCATAATGCACTAGGCATTCCGCTTTTCTTGCGCGTTGCGCCGGAGCTGTATTTGAAGCGGCTTTTGGTCGGCGGCCTGGAGAAAGTCTACGAGATCAACCGCAACTTCCGGAACGAGGGCATTTCCACCAGGCACAATCCGGAGTTTACGATGTTGGAGATTTACCAAGCCTATGCCGACTACCAGTCAATGATGGATCTCACCGAGGATTTGGTTACGCACGTGGTGGACAAGGTCTTCGGTGCTTACCAACTACCTTATGCGAATGATGAGATAAACTGGGCTACACCTTGGGCCCGCCTCTCAATGCTGGATGCCATCAAGCAAGAGACGGGTGTGGATTTTGCCGGGCTTTCCACGGATGAAGCGGTGGACGCGGCCAAGCGGTTCGGCTTTAAACCCGAGACCAAGCTGCTCTGGGGTGAAGCGGTGAACCACGTATTTGAAGCAGCGGTGGAGCCCAAGCTTGTACAACCTACCTTTATATACGACTATCCGGTGGACATCTCTCCACTGGCCAAGCGCAAAGCAGACGACCCGCGGCTAACCTACCGTTTTGAGCTTTATGCCTGCGCCAGAGAACTGGCCAATGCCTTCTCTGAACTGAACGACCCGGTCGATCAGAAGTCTCGCTTTATGACGCAACTGGCCAAGCGGGATCAGGGCGACCACGAGGCCCACGCCTACGATGCAGAGTATGTGACGGCGATGGAGTACGGTATGCCGCCCGCCGGTGGACTCGGCATTGGAATTGACCGTCTGGTGATGCTTCTGACCAACAGCCCATCCATTCGCGATGTGATTCTCTTCCCGCTCCTGAAACCCCGTGAGGAACTGGGCGAAGAAGAAGCGATTGTGGCTCCCCAGGAGCCGGAAAACGCTTGACAGGACGAAATTCAGCGTGCTATATTAGGACTTGCGGCGAACAAGGGATGCAGCAATCCAACTTAGCCAAAAAGTACAAATTGACACAGACGCCGCAAAAATGATACAATGACAAATGTCGCTCCTTTGGGGCGGCACGCCGAAGCCGGGTGACCGGCAGGCGGCAAAAGCAGCTTGGTCTTTGAAAACTGAACAGTGGCGTTTAAGTTCTTTGAGTTTTGATGGAGAGTTTGATCCTGGCTCAGGACGAACGCTGGCGGCGTGCTTAACA
>JAHRFU010000045.1 GCA_019084485.1 Desulforudis sp.
ACCGTTCGTAAGATCGAGGAAGCGTACAACTTTGTGAAGCAGGTTTCCATGGAAGGCGGCACGGTTTTATTTGTGGGTACCAAGAAACAGGCTCAGCAGTCGGTATCCGAGGAAACCGAACGCTGTGGGATGTTTTATGTGAACCAGCGCTGGCTGGGCGGTATGTTGACCAACTTCCAGACCATCCGCAAGCGCATCGACCGGCTTAAGGAACTAGAACAGATGCAGGCCAGCGGTAAAATGGACGGACTTCCGAAGAAGGAAGTGGCCGAGCTGATGCATGAGAAGAACCGGCTGGAAAAGTACCTCAAGGGTATTAAGGACATGAAGAAGCTGCCGTCGGTGATGTTTGTCATCGACCCGCGCAAGGAGCGCATCGCAGTTGCTGAAGCACGCAAGCTGGGTATCCCGATCGTGGCCATCGTAGACAC
Organism: Desulforudis sp.; assembly: GCA_019084485.1. GTDB lineage: Bacteria > Bacillota > Desulfotomaculia > Desulfotomaculales > Desulforudaceae > SURF-60. The sequence continues at coordinate 432 of JAHRFU010000045.1, forward strand.
AAACTGTGATCCGGACGAGATTGACTATATCATTCCCGGCAACGATGACGCGATTCGAGCTGTGAGGCTGTTGACTTCTAGAATGGCGGATGCTGTACTGGAAGGAAGGCAGGGCGAGCAGTTGGAAGCTGAAGCGCAAGAAGGTTAGTAGGAAGGGTAGGGGCTCACGCCCCCTACCCTTTTTTCATTTTTTGGTGCGTTATTGATTCTTCTTTCGGTTATAATGAAAGCTAGGGAATTTTAGCGGAAAATTATGGCTATGGGGGTAGGATAACACAATGGATGTATCAGCTAAATCTGTAAAAGAACTTCGGGAAAGAACAGGGGCCGGCATGATGGACTGCAAGAAAGCCCTCGTGGAAGTGGGTGGCGATATTGAAAAGGCCATTGACTTACTGCGCGAGAAGGGGCTGGCCGCAGCAGCCAAGAAGGCGGGCCGGACAGCCAGTGAGGGTCTCGTGGACAGCTATATTCACGGTGTGGGCAAGATCGGCGTGCTGATCGAGGTCAACTGTGAAACGGATTTTGTGGCCAAGACGGATCAGTTCCGCGGTTTCGTGAGAGACCTGGCCATGCAGGTCGCGGCAGCTAAGCCGGAATACGTTTCCAGGGAAGAGGTTCCGGAAGAGATGCTAAACAGGGAGAGAAGTGTCCTACGGGCTCAGGCTCTTAACGAGGGCAAACCAGAGCAAATCGTGGAGAAAATGGTTGAAGGCCGGATTGAGAAGTTTTTCAAAGAGAATTGCCTGCTGGAACAGGCGTTCATCAAAGATTCCGATGTCTCAGTCCAGGATGTGGTAAAGGACGTTATTGGCAAACTAGGTGAGAACATTGTGGTGCGCCGGTTCGTCCGATACGAACTGGGAGAAGGCCTGTCCGATTAAAAGGGATTATGACCCATGGTGTCGAAAAATAGTTTCTTAAGAAAAAGCCTAGAACGGAGGCCGTTGATGATAGCTCCGAAATACAGGAGAATCATATTAAAGCTGAGTGGAGAGGCTCTAGCCGGAGACCAGGGTTATGGGATCGACCCGGAAGTCGTGAACTATATCGCATCGCAGATCAATGAAGTAATCCAACAGTTCCGGGTGGAGATTGCGATAGTGGTCGGCGGTGGAAACATCTGGCGCGGTGTGGCCGGTAGCACCAAGGGTATGGACCGGGCTGCGGCCGACTATATGGGGATGCTAGCGACCGTTATCAATTCCCTCGCTCTGCAAGATGCGCTGGAGAAGGTTAATGTAGATACCAGGGTGCAGGTTGCCATCGAGATGCGTGCCATTGCCGAGCCGTATATCCGCCGAAGGGCGATGCGGCATTTGGAAAAGGGACGCGCGGTAATTTTCGCGGCGGGAACCGGAAATCCCTACTTTTCTACCGACACCACTGCGGCGCTACGGGCGGCCGAGATTGAAGCTGAGGCCATTTTGATGGCGAAACGGGTTGACGGTGTTTACGACTCAGACCCCTTCAAAAACCCAAATGCTAAGAAGTTTGAACGCCTGACCTATATCGAGATGCTAAATATGGGTCTGGGTGTGATGGATGCCACTGCGGCATCACTATGTATGGAGAATAAGATCCCGCTGGTTGTCTTCAATATCAACGAGCCGGGTAATATTATGAGGGCCATTCTCGGTGAGAAGATAGGAACCTGCATAGGGAGTGATAGGTGATGCGCGAGATTATCGAAAACTCTGAACTGAATATGATGAAGACCATTGAGATCCTGAAGAAGGAGTTTGCTTCCCTGCGGGCAGGGCGTGCCACCCCCTCTCTGCTGGATCGGATTAACGTAGACTACTACGGCACGCCGACGCCGATAACTCAGTTGGCTACCGTTTCGGTTCCCGAGGGGCGCCTTCTGGTGATTCAGCCATGGGACAAGGGTGTCATTGCCGACATCGAGCGCGCGATTATGAAGTCTGACCTGGGGATCACTCCGGCTTCCGACGGTAACGTGATTCGCCTGGCGGTGCCCCAACTGACTGAGGAGAGGCGCAAGGAACTGGTCAAGTTCATTAAGAAGAAGGGCGAAGAAGGCAAGGTGGCCATCCGGAATGTCCGTCGCGACGCTATGGAGCAGTTGAAGGCTGCGGAGAAGAATGCCGGTTATTCCGAGGATGACCTTAAGCGTTACCAGGAAGAGGCCCAGAAACTGACGGATCGCTACGTCAAGGAAATTGATAAGGTCGTGGCCGAGAAAGAAAAGGAAGTCATGGAGATTTAGTCATGGCCATTCCTGATGTGCTGGGTTTTGAGTCCGAAGTAGCCGTGGAAGTTTTGGCTCAGCAGGGTTGGACATTCTCTGTCCTGACGACCCACCCCCCCCGCCGGGCCTGCCTGTCTGCAGAAAGAACCAGGGTGGTACGGGTGAGACAGACGGGGGAGCGGACTGTGGAACTGGTGGTAGCTCACGAGGGGATGGGCGAGGGATGCCCAAAACGTGAACCTACCTAAAAGAACCAGCACCTGGAAGGTGCAGTGCGCGCTGAGGGTATTGCCGGAACAAACGATAGGGAGACTTGTAATGACAATACGCCTTCGGGGTTCTCGAACTCTGAAAAGCTTGTATTTTGATACGAATCTAGGGATGTCTCAATTGGACTGTGTCCAATCAAAAATGCGCAGTGAGCCGCGGATCAGCGTTGACCGCCAGTTTGAGTGAGCGTAGCGAGCGAATTCGGGTGGGAATCGGGGACAGGCTGGTTTTTCCCGATTGAACCTTTTCATAAA
>JAHRFU010000117.1 GCA_019084485.1 Desulforudis sp.
GGCTACTTTTTGACGCCCATTCCGTCCAACGACCGGCACAACCATGATGAAAATTGTTGTGTGGTGCAGTGCGCTTTCCTGAGGGATTGCCTACACAAACACGTAAGTGACAGAGGAATCTGCTCAGGGCGGGAATCGGGGACAGGCTGCTTTTTCTTGTATGCAAGACACATCCCCGTTCTAAGCCCTGAGCAGATTACTCTGTCACGTACGTGTTTGTGGAGGCAATCCCTCAGGAAAGCGCACAGCACCACACAACAATTTTTCATCATTCGGGGTGCGGTCGTTGAACCAAATGGGGGACTGCCCCCTTTTCTTCAGCGATAGCGGGATATTGTGCTTGATTCGTACCCATACATCTGGTAGAATAGGAAAGTGGTTTTGTTAAGGAGGTGGAGATGTGTCCAAGGTATGCGAAGTATGCGGCAAGGGTGTCGTGGTTGGGATGAACGTCAGCCATTCCCACATCCGGAACAAGCGCACTTGGGAGCCCAACTTGCAGAAGGTTAAAGCGATTGTAGATGGTTCCCCGAAGAGAATCAGAGTGTGTACTACCTGTTTGAAAAGCGGCAAGGTACAGCGCGCCATCTAAAACAAAGAAACGGCCAATCGGTCGTTTTTCTTTTTCTAGTCCGTACTCTTTACAGCAACCGGTTCAGACGAGGCGATAGGGTTCTGCCGGGGATGCGCCCGCGTTTGGCAATCGGCCGGCCTTCCACTTCCTTAATGTCCATTGTCATATCAATTGGAGCGGTTGCAGAGATGAAACTCCCAACGCCGAACACATCGGCTCCAGCGTCAGAAAGGGTACGAATTCGTTCCGGATCCAACCCGCCTGAGACCACAATCTTAACTCCGGTCAGCCCTTCCAAACGAAGATGCTCTTTAATCTCACGCACCAGTGCGGGTGTCACCCCACCCCGCTCTGAAGGGGTGTCCAGTCGGATGCCGTCGAGCCTCCGCCCGATGTCCCGGGCCACCCTCAGTGTCTCCTCCACTTCGTCCTTAAAGGTATCCACGAGGACTATGATCGGTGTTCCAGGTGGCATTGCCTCGGGGTAGGCCCTGGCCACCCTAAGCGTGTCGCCCGCAATCAAAAAGCAGGCATGTGGAATGGTACCCACTGGCTCCTGCCCAGCCAGGGCCGCAGCCAGGATACAGCTTACTCCGTCGCACCCACCGGTCAGGGCCGCAAGCTCCATTACCGGTGCCACCGCAGGGTGAACGTGTCGAGCCCCAAAGGAAACCACCCGTTTATTACCAGCAGCTTTGCGGCAGGCACGGGCGGCGGTAGCCCACCCGCTTGAACTAGCCAAAATGCCAAGCAGCGCAGTCTCAAACACACCGAACTCAGAGTATCGCCCTTCGATCCGGAGCAAAACCTCTTTTTCGCCCATTTCGTCCCCTTCGGACAGTCCCCAGACGCGGACTTCGCGGTCACGCAGGAGGTAGACGACTTGGTCGATGCCGCAAACCACACCGGAACGGTTACAGAACACCTCAGCTGTGATGACAGTGTCTTCAAGCCCAAGCGTCCTCAGGACGTCAAGCGTCTTCGCAAAATAGACATCCGTAGTCCACCCGTGCTGAATCTCGGGGTGTGTCGCTGAATGCAACCGATCACGTTCCGGTTGAAAGCCCGGAATATCATGGACGCTGGTAATGTCCTTGTTTGACATGAGAGGCCTCCTTATAAGCCAGGGCTACATGCCCATATTCCGGAAGAGATTGGCCATCTCGATTCCGCTGACCGCGGCCTCCCAACCCTTGTTCCCAGCCTTAGCTCCAGCCCGTTCGATCGCCTGTTCAATGGTGTCCGCTGTGATCACTCCGAAGATAACCGGTGTTCCACTGTCCAGTCCGACTTTGGCCACGCCCTTAGAAACCTCGGAGGCCACGAAGTCGAAATGAGGCGTACTACCGCGAATCACTGCTCCGAGACAGAGGATAGCGTCATACCGGTTGGAATCCGCCAAGTGCTTGGCAACAACCGGGATTTCGAACGCTCCCGGAACCCAGGCCACCTCGACGTTCAACTCATCAACGCCATGCCGAACCAAGGCATCAAGTGCACCGCTCAACAGCTTCCCGGTGATAAACTCGTTAAACCGGCCAACGACAATACCGAAGCGCAGGCCTTCTCCGACTAAATGACCTTCGTAAAACTTTGCCATCATCACGACTCCTTAGTTGATTTCAAGGACAGCATATGTCCCATTTTACTCTTTTTGGTGGTTAGGTAGAAACAATTGTCCTCACAGGGCTCAATTTCAATCGGCACCCGCTCCAGCACCTGAAGGCCATGCCCCTCCAGCCCGGCGATTTTGCGCGGGTTATTGGTCATAATTCTAAGCTTGGTCAGACCAAGGTCGGAGAGAATCTGGGCTCCGATGCCGTAGTCACGCAAATCCGGTGGGAAGCCGAGCGCCTCATTAGCCTCCACGGTATCCTTGCCGTTGTCCTGCAACTCGTAGGCCTTGATCTTGTTCAAGATACCGATCCCGCGACCCTCCTGCCGCATGTACAGTAGAATGCCAGCCCCCTCGGCCTCAATCCGGGCCAGGGCCTTCGCAATCTGACTCCCACAGTCGCACCGCATGGAACCAAACACGTCACCGGTCAGGCATTCCGAGTGCACCCTGATCAGTGGTGCCTCCACCTTGCTCAGGTCGCCCTTTACAACCGCCAGATGCCCCTTGCCGTCCAGCAGACTTTCGTAAGCGTGAATCACGAATTCGCCGTATTTGGTCGGTAGCTTAGCCTGTCCGACGTGACGTACCAGTCGTTCATACCGACGCCTATAGCGGATCAGGTCGGCGATGGTGATAATGCGTAGACCATGTTCCTCTACAAACTCCAGCAACTCGGGCACCCGCGCCATGGCGCCGTCTTCCTTCATGATCTCACAGATGACGCCTGCCGGATAAAGTCCGGCCAATCGGGCGAGGTCGACCGCCGCTTCAGTGTGTCCGGCCCGACGCAACACCCCTCCCTCTTTGGCACGAAGCGGGAAGATGTGTCCGGGGCGACGCAAGTCACCGGCCTTGGTTTGCGGGTCAATGATCTTAGTGACGGTCAACGCCCGCTCATAGGCGGAAATCCCGGTGGTCGTGCCTTGGGCGTCAACAGAGACTGTAAAGGCCGTTGAGTGCGGATCAGTGTTATTTACCACCATCGGATTAAGATCCAACCGTTCGGCAAGTTCGCCGGTGACCGGCATACAGACGAGACCGCGACCAAACTTAGCCATGAAGTTGATGGCCTCTGGAGTAACCTTCTCAGCCGCCACCACCAAGTCACCTTCGTTCTCCCGGTCCTCATCGTCTACTACCACCAGTAGCTTACCCCGGCGGTAATCCTCGATGGCTTCTTCTATGGTGCTAAATCTCAATATTGCTACCTCCCCCTGAGAAATGCTGAACCAATGCTCCAGCGCCCCTTTGTACTGTGAACCCCAACAAAAATTGTCGCTCACTGCCGCCTGAAAGTCAAACCTGTCCTTCAAAACGCGGAAACTCCCGGGGCTACCCTGCTACAGAAACCCATGCCTTCCCAGGAATGCACTGTCAATTTTCCCGGAACCGTCCGCCTTGGGTTCACGTCCCTGAAGGAACTTCTCCACATACCGGGCCAGCATGTCGGCTTCCAGGTTTACGCTGTCGCCCTTCTTCTTAAAGCCCAGAGTGGTTAGCTTCGCAGTGTGCGGAATAATCGATACCCTGAAGGTCTGGTCAGTACAGTCAACTACGGTCAGGCTGATTCCGTCGATCGCCACGGATCCCTTGCGGATGACGTAGCGCATTACCAGTTCGGGGGCCTGCACACTGATGACTTGGGCAATCCCATGCGGAGACTTATCCAATATGGTACCTACCCCGTCAATATGCCCGCTGACCATATGGCCGCCGATCCTGTCCCCCATCTTGAGCGCCCGCTCAAGGTTCACCCGGTCCCCGACACGCAGGTCACTGAGGTTGGTCTTGGCTAGTGTTTCCCCCATGACGTCCGCCGTGAACCGGTCGTTTCCATACTCCGTGACCGTAAGGCACACTCCGTTCACCGAGATGCTGTCCCCGAGACGAACGTCCTTCAGGATCTCCCTGGCCCTGATGTTCAGATGTGCCGAAACCGAACCCCGTTCGACACGTTCCAGGGTTCCCAACTCCTCCACGATTCCGGTAAACATCCCATCCCAACCTCCTATTCCGAATCTCGCACCAACCCCGGACTTATTCCGACCTATCGGCCACAGGATGCGTAAAGTAGCCTTCGATACAGATATCCTGCCCCAAACGACGAACCGATACCTTGTCCAAAAGCGGAACATCGGCCATACGCTGCGCCCCCGTGCCGGCTACAGCACCCGGTGCCCGGGCACCCCCGATAATCTTCGGCGCGATAAACCAAACAACCTTGTCCGGCAGTTCGGCGGCAATAAAGGAAGCGTGCACCTCACCACCGCCCTCGATCAGAACACTGGATATCCGGCGGGTGGCCAGCTCCCGCATCAACTCAGCCAAATCCACCCGCGGCCCTTCTCCGGCGACGATAATTTCCGCCCCTGCAGACTTTAAGGTGTTAGTATTCGCTTCCGGAGCAGCACCGGTCACCGCAACCAGGGTGGGTGCATCAGAGTCCTGAGTGAACACCCGCGCCTTAGGGGATGTTGTGGCACGGCCGTCTAGAATAATCCGCACCGGATCACGTGCACCGGGCAGTCTGGCGGTCAGGGACGGATCGTCCTGGCGCACCGTTCCTACTCCAACCAGGATCGCATCGTAGGTGTCACGCAGCCGGTGCCCGTATTCCCTGGATTCGGGTCCGGTGATCCAGCGGGAATCTCCGGTGCGGGTGGCAATCTTCCCATCTAGGCTCACCGCCGCCTTCAGAACCACAAAAGGTAGCTTTTTGGTAATAAACTTAATGAACACTTCATTCAGAAGCATCGCCTCTGACTCTAGGATGTTCTCCTCAACTTCAATACCGGCCTCCCGCAGCCTGGTGATCCCCTTTCCGGCAACCAGGGGGTTCGGGTCACGCATTGCAACCACAACCTTGGACACTCCGGCCCCGATCACCGCTTCGGTGCACGGGCCGGTACGCCCGGTATGGCAACAGGGTTCAAGGCTCACATACATTGTTGAGCCCCTGGCCGCTTCCCCGGCATCTCTAAGCGCCAGTACCTCCGCGTGAGGCTCACTGGCGCGGTGGTGCCACCCCTGCCCCACGATGGCCCCGTCACGGACTATAACGGATCCCACCATCGGGTTTGGGCTGGTGCGCCCGCGGGCACGGACGGCCAGATCCAGAGCTAATTGCATATACTCTCGGTCTGCCAAAGCATGTCCCCCCAGACGATCCGGTGCATAAACCAAACGGGGCGCAACTTTAGCGCTCGGCACTAATGCCTGCACCGGTCACGCCCGCCGTTTCATAGCTGATACTTCCCTTTGGAAACTGTCTAAATTATAGGCTCGGTAGGGAGACACTGTCAAGCTTAGCCTCCAATTTGTGACATCAACCGATCCACCACCGGCTCAATGGTGTCGTCAGCATGTCCACGCGGCTTCCTGGTAATAGCCTCCGCTATCAGTGCCGCCAGTTCCGCCCGGTCGGCACCCCGATTAAGGGCCTCATTGAGGTCCAGCTCGTCACCCTGACAGAGACAAGGCCGCAATGTTCCGCTGGAGGTTAGCCTCAAACGGTTACAGGAGTCACAAAAATACCCGGAAAGCGGGGCAATGAATCCAACGGTCCCCGGTGCTCCAGGAACCTTCCAATAGCGGGCTGGGCCGTCGCCCCCCACTGATTTAATCGGCTCCGGGTTACTATACTCGGAATCCAATTTTTGCCTTATCTCTTCTGCAGTGACCAGTTGGCCTTTGGCAGTTTTGCTGCTTTTCCCAATCGGCATTACCTCAATGAAACGCACGTGTAGGGGTAGCCGCTCAGTAAGTCTGACAAAATCCAGAATCTCGTCGTCATTGACATTGCGCATAACCACAGTATTCAACTTGACCGGATGCAAACCGTACTCAAGCGCGGCCTCAATCCCGTCCCAGGTTTCCTCAAAGCGGCCGTTGCAGGTAATCCTTTGGAAACGGTCTGGTTTCAAAGTATCCAGACTGATATTCACCCGTCTTAGGCCGGCTTGGTGCAACGCCGGAGCATAACGCCGCAGAAGAGACCCGTTGGTGGTCAGCGCGACGTCGTCAATCCCATCCATACCAGCAATCGATGCTGTAATCTCCGTAATATCCTTCCGTACCAAAGGTTCCCCGCCGGTCAGCCGTACCTTGCGAATCCCGACCAACGTCCCAGCCTCAACCACACGCACCACGTGTCCAAGGGGGATGTCTGACCCGGAGCAAGCCCCTCCTTCACGCGGACGACAGTAGAAGCACCTAAAATTACACCGCTCAGTGACCGAGACTCGGAGGTAGGTGATCTTTCGCTGATAGCAATCACGCACGGAGCACACCTCCCAAACCTGGGCACACAAAAACCAGGCATTCGGTACATAGCAACGCCCGGCATGGCTTAAATCCCATTTTACGCACCATCCTTTCCAATCCCGGGAGGCATACCGGTTTCCCAATATACCCTATCGGCCCAGATCCGTGGTTCATAACGGTAGGAAACTGGGCTCGGAGGTGTTCTTGTTCTGTTTAATTCTCGACTGTCCGACGGAATTCCTGCTATGCAGAGAAACCTCCCGCATAATCGGGAGGTCCTCTACGTTCTCATTAATTCTCCTTTAATGCGTTTATTATTCCTTAGTCGGTTGCATCGGTTTTCCACAACAGACCAGAACTCCGACACCGCTCTTCTTAACGATGACTACGTTGGTACAAACCTGGCACTTGTAAACCTCATCCACACCAGTTGCCATGCTCCTCTTCCCCCTTATGTATGATTATTTTGCGAGGTATCCCGCAAAACGGCTTCCAAACTCTCTCGCCTCGGACCGATCCGCATCCGTCGGGGCGAAGTTGACCCTCAGGCCGGGCTCAACCACTTTCAGCTGCAATCCGGTCAGGCGCTGTTCAATCAGTTTCACGGCTTCACCGCTCCAGCCGTATGATCCAAAGGCTGCAGCAGGCTTTCCGCGGTTAGTGATCACCGAAACGTGGGCAAGGACGAACCATATTGGTGGCACCGCGTCCCTGTTGAAGGTGGGGGATCCGACCAAAACGCCGTCTGCCGCCTCAATTTTGGCTGCGACTTCTCCCGGTGGCACCACTTGGGCATCAATCAGGTCGGCCTGGATTCCTTCCGCTCTTATCCCGGCGGCAATCTCCTCAGCCAGTGCCCTTGTGTATCCGTAGGCCGAGCTGTACACCACGGCAACCGATGGAGTTTCCCTGGGGCTAGCTTCACGGGCCCATTTCTCGTAGAGATCTACGTACCGCCAAGGGTCGGTGCGCAGGACGGGACCGTGGCTGGGAGCAATCACTTCGATGTCGAGCGGGCGAATCTTGGCAATGGCGCTCAGCATATAACTCCGGAAGGGACTGATGATCACATCGTAGTAATACCGCATGGTGGCTCCAAAATCTCCGATCCGATCATCGAACAACCCCTCGCCACTGTGATGGGTACCGAACGCATCACATGAGAAGAGCACCTTAGACTCGGGAACATAAGTGAATATGGAGTCCGGCCAGTGCAGAAAGGGGGCCGCCAAGAACCGGAGGGTGCGTCCGCCCAAATCCAACTCCTCACCGTCCGCCACAACCCGGTGCCTAAACTCCCGGTTAATGATTTGGGAGGCGAACTTGATAGCCGCTCTGGATCCGAGTACCTCGACCTGCGGCATTAGGTCCAGCAACAAACCGAGTGATCCGGAATGATCCGGTTCGGTATGGTTAAGGACGATATAGTCGATTTTGGACAACTCGGTGATGGAACTGATTCGTTCCAGCATCTCATCGAGAAATCCGAGTTTGACCGTTTCGATCAGCGCCGTCTTCTCACCCCGAACTAGGTAAGCATTGTAAGTGGTTCCCTCTTCCGTATGCATCACGATGTCGAATACACGCAGGTCTGGATTGCGCACGCCCACCCAATCGATACCCGCCGCTATGCCTATTGCTTTCAATACCATCATCTCCCTCAGTTCTGCTCAAAGGCATCCTTAGCAGCGCCGCAAACTGGGCAAACCCAGTCATCCGGTAGCGACTCAAATGGTGTTCCCGGTTCAACTCCGTCACTACCTTGACTCGGATCGTAGACATAACCACAAATCATGCAGGTCCAGGTGCTCATTTCCTTTGACATTTTCGATTCTCCTCCTTTTAACGGTTTTTCCTCCAGAAGACTGAACTTGTCCTTAGGGGAACCACATCGGGGGCATCTCCGGGGCGCATAGGTGCAGTGATGCTCGTAAGCGCATATCCTACACCTAAATACCATAATTGAATCCCCCTTCCCGATCGAAACAACCACAGCAAATTAGTTAGTAAACTGATTAACTTTCCCCCTATATCTTGACAAACCCTACCGCATTGGTCAAGCTTCGCTTTCCCAGGACTTTCACCGCACGTTAGGCAAGGGGCAGGACACTAATCTAAGCGCAGCAAGCCGCCCGCGATTGCGGGCGGCTTGCTAAACAGCACCCCTGTTCACTACTCTTTCGGTGCGGGCATTCGGTCTAGAATATTGTTGATCAGATCCATCGGCAGCGGGAACACAATGGTATTGGACTTGTCCCCGGAGATCTCAGTCAGTGTCTGTAGATACCTAAGCTGCATTGCACCGGATTCGGCCCTTAACACTGCAGCGGCCTCCGCAAGCTTAGCGCTGGCCTGAAACTCACCGTCGGCGTGAATAACCTTCGCCCGCCGTTCACGTTCCGCTGACGCCTGAGCGGCCATCGCCCTTTGGAGGGACTGCGGCAGTTCCACGTCCTTCACTTCAACCAAGCTCACTTTTACACCCCACGGTTCGGTACCCTCGTCAATGATCTTCTGCAGGCGCGTGTTGATTTGGTCCCGATTGGCCAGCAGTTCATCCAGTTCGGACTGACCCAGCACGCTGCGCAGGGTGGTTTGTGCCAACTGGGAAGTGGCGCGGACATGATCGAGTACCTTCAGCACTGCATTCCCGGGATCGACCACCCGGAAGTAAATCACGGCGTTAACCTTCACGGTTACGTTGTCCCTAGTGATCGCCTCCTGCGTCGGCACATCAGCGGTGACTACACGCAGATCCACCTTTTCCATGCGCTCAATGATCGGGATGATGAAGAACAGACCGGGACCCCGGGCTCCGACGAACCGACCCAAGCGGAAAATAACACCGCGTTCGTACTCCTGGACGATCCTGATCGCCGAGGAGAAGAAAAAGATTACAAATGCGATAATTACGCCCCAAAAAGCCAAAAACTCAAACATATTCGATCGACCTCCTTTTCTGAATAGTATACCACAAATTGCTATACCGCAATTCGGTTCTAACCCCGGTTTCCGTCCTCGGCCCGTTTAACGTAGAGCCTAAGTCCTTTCTGACGCAAGACCTCGACCTCCACACCGGACTCAATCGGACTGTCCTCCGCAATCGCTGTCCAGCGCTCGCCCTGGAACGAAATCTCGCCCGTCGGATCCAAAGGTGTTACAACCCATCCGGTGTCCCCGATAAATGCCTCAGCACCGGTCGTGGTTCTCTGCTTCTGGGCCTTGACGACCGCCTGAACGGCAATGACTACAAAAGCCACCAGGCTGACCACAACACCAGCAACAACACCCCAGTTCACGGCAAATGCTGGTGAATTACCGGCAAAGAGCATAAACGAACCTAATATGATAGAAATCACCCCTCCCGCTGTCAGAAAACCGAAACTAGCGACGAATAACTCCAGACCGAATAACACAAACCCCAGCATAATCAGGAGAATACCACTCCAGGAGGCCTCCAGGGTGCCGAGCGAATACAACGCCACCAACAAAGCCAACCCGCCGGCCGCCCCAGGGAAAATCGAACCGGGGTTATAGAACTCCAACAGCAGTCCCAGCATTCCGATGGATAGCAGGAGGTAGGCGATGTTCGGGTTGGACAGGGCATACAGGAATCGTTCACCACTGGTCATTTCCTGCCGATCCAGGGCGCGGCCCTCGGTCCCGATCTCCTGTTCCACGCCGGAAATAAGTGTCACCTGCCATCCATCCAGCTGTTTTAGGAGGTCATCCATATCCCGGGCCTGGATGTCGATCAGGTTAAACTCCTTGGCCTGGTTATCAGTATAGGAACGGCTTTCAATTACGGCCAGCTCGGCCTTTTCCGCATCTCGGCCGCGAGTTTCAGCGATGCTCCGTATCCAAGCCGCAGTATCCTCAGTGATTTTGTCGGCCATCGGCCCCTGGATCTCCTCACCCTGGCCTCCCACCGGATGGGCGGCCCCGATCCGGCTGCCCGGTGCCATGGCCGCCACATCAGCAGCGATGGTAATAAACGTCCCAGCCGACCCGGCCCAGCCACCAGCCGGGGAAACATAGACTACGACTGGCATGGGTTGGTTCATGATCTGCCGCACCATATCGTTGGTCGTTTCCAAAAGCCCGCCCGGGGTATTCAGCTCAATGATTACCGCGTGCGCCTTCTGTTCCTGGGCATACTCCAACCCTCGCTCCAGATAGCGGGCTACGACCGGTACGATCGGGCCGTCCACCCTGAGCACCACGATGTTCTCATTTCCGAGTTCCGAAGCTGGAGCACCGGATTGGGCCAACGGTACGGGGAGAAACGCCAAGCAGAACGCCAGCATGATCAAAAGCGCAAAATGACGCCGATGTGCAATTACGAAACCCATTCTCTATTCACTCCCCCTTGCCTATCCCGTCAACCAGGATACTATCATTATGTAGGTGCGATTTAATGAATGTCAAACCGCCACTATCCCAACCCCTAGATGCGACAAGTCCATCCCGTGGCTGCGTAGTCACAACTTTACTACCTCGAAAACACCAACACCTGGAAGGTGCAGGGCGCGCTGAGGGTATTGCCGGAACAAACGATTAGGGAGACTTGTAATGACAATACGCCTTCGGGGCTCTCGAACTCTGAAAAGCTTGTATTTTGATACGAATCTAGGGATGTCTCAATTGGACTGTGTCTAATCAAAAAATGCGCAGTGGAGCCGCGGATCAGCGTCGGCCGCCTGTCTGAGGGAGCGTAGCCGGGCAGGAAACGGGGACAGGCAACTATTTCGCGACGCAATCTACCATACCATCTATCGTTTTGTATCATAGAAGGCTTAGAACGGGGATGTGTCTTACATACTAGAAAAAGTGTCGAGTAGAAGCGGGACTCTTTGAACCTCTGCGTGTACGAATTGTCCCAGCCCCCCTCACAGAACCGTACTAGCCCAA
>JAHRFU010000062.1 GCA_019084485.1 Desulforudis sp.
CACCGGTCTGGCAATCACGCCGCCGAGCGGCGGGCTGTCGATCACCCCGCCAGCAGGCGGGCTAAGCATTACCAGCACCGGTCTGGCACTCACGCCGCCGGCGGATGGACTATCGATCCCCCCGCCTGCAGGAGGTCTACCCATCACCCGAACCGGTCTGTCAATCTCGCCGCCGAGCGGCGGGCTGTCTATCACCCAGCCAGCAGGCGGTCTAAGCATTACCAGCACCGGTCTGGCAATCACGCCGCCGGCGGATGGACTATCGATCACCCCGCCAGTCGCCGGCCTCCTGATTACGTCTCCGGGCCTAGCCGTAGCCACCGGCACCACCGATGTGTCCTATCAGAGGGTCAACTTCACCGATACGGCCGGTAGTGCCGACGTCACACATGAGGCACTAGGGGTCCGGATGTGGACCTTTGGAGTGGTTAACGATTCGCTGGCCGAGAATGCCCAAGCCGAAGTCAAGATGCAAGTCAGCCCTGATGGTGAGACTTGGCAGGATGAGGTAAGCACAGTAACCATCAGTCAGAATTCGTTAGCCACGTTCGTGCCGGGGATATTCCTTAAATACGCCCGGTTGTTCTACAAAGCCGTTGATGCAGCCAGTCCGGTTACACTGAATATCTATTTCCAAGGACAGCTCTAAGCCTAGAGACTAGGGAAGACGTTTTGCCTTTCCTGGTCTCATTTTTTGAAGAACCGGAGGACAGGTATTGCAGACCGCCGACACTAACAGGTTTTCGTACTTCCACAGCTTGTCGATCACCCTGAGTTCGATTTCTAAATGCGGGTTTTCATCCCCTTCCAGTGTGCAGCGGCCGATAATAATAGTCTGGCAACAACCGTCGATTCGCTGCAGCTCTTCCTTTAGGGCCTCTCCCGTCAGCTCTTCGCCGTCGGGGAAGGTGTAGAAAATGTGGTCGGTGAACCGGACGTTTGAACGAACGGCCAGCTGTGTCTCGGACTCGGAGTGTGCGATCCGGACAAGGATTTCCAGACCGATGGTGTTTTCGACCCCATAGCAGTCTTCCGATAAGGTCGCCTCCGCGAATTTTACGGTAACCCCTTCACAGTCAGCGGTCACAGTAGCGGATGGTATTGACCATCCCCGACACCCCAATCCCGGCATTGGGATGGTGTGTGTAATTTCCCGGGAACTGAGCAATTGTGCAACCGGGACACAAATGTCATGACAAACCGGGGCGTCCTGGCCCAACCAGGGGACGAAATCGACATAGTCACTTACCGGGTTGCCCGTACCACCGGGGTTTTCTGTGGGATGGTATGGTCCGCTGTTGTCTCCCCACCAGTTGTAGGTGGCATCGAGCGTTCGATCGGTGGGATTCAGGACACCGTAATCGGTGTTGTCATAGATGTTGTTGTAATTAATCGAGATGCCCTCGGCACTGGCCTGGATTCCAATCTGGTTGTCGTAGATGTTGTTCTCCCTGATGGTGGTGATCCATCCGCCGGGCCAGGCCGTGATCCCGATTTCGTTACCGTGGAGCACGTTGTTTTCAATGACTACGGAAGCTTGATTCAGGTAGATGCCGTTGGCGGCCCCGGTAACGGAGTTGCCGACAATGGAAGAGCCTTGCCCGTAGATCATCGCCATCAACCCGTTACCGGCGACGCCGAGTCCATCGACGGCATTGTCACGGATAGTGATTCCATAGGCAAAGATGAAGCCGATACCGGCACCGTACAGTCCGGGGTGAAACCCTTCCACGGTGTTTCTCTGAAAGACGATATTCTGGGCACCGTTTAAAGCTAAGAGGGCGGCAAACAGGTTAGTACCTCCAATCGGCCCCAGGTCGCCATGGACCCTGCAGTCGCTGATGGAACTGTTGTTAAAATCATTGAATTTGTCAAAGTAGAGAGCGATCTGGGCGGTTTCATGGCGGTCAAAGGTCAGCCAGGAGATGTGTACGTCTGCGGTGTTGCTGACGATGGCGATGGCCGCTCTGGGGCTGTTGGTGCGAACGCTGGTTTGGGTAACGTGGTTTCCCCCTGCGTCACGGTAGTCGGTGCCCTGAATGGAGAGGGGCTTGCCGATGGTCAGTAGCGGCTCTGTGAACGTACCGGCCGAAACCAGGATGCTGTCACCGGCAGCTACCGCGTCAAGGGCGGCCTTAATCGAACTGAAACCGGCGGAGTTGATGGTTATCGGCGCAAAACTGATACCGTTCGGCGCATTGAGCCATGGGGTGAAGGTCGCATTATCGGAAACCCGGTCGCCCTGGCTGTGAACGTTATAGGTATTGGAGACGTGCTCCGGCCCGTTGGCACTTCCCCACCAGTTATTAATAGCGTCCACGGTGTAGGCGGTTTCGTTTTTCAGACCGTAGACGGCGTTTCCGGTGATGCTGTTTCCAGTGATCACGATATCGGTCAGGTTTTGAAGGAAGGCACTGCCGATCTGAATGCCGGATTGCAGTCCGTTTTCGATAGTGAGTAAGGTAATGGTTACTTCACTTGACAGGATATGGATGGTGGGCGCGGGCGGCATCCCTAAAGCATCGATGACGGCTTGCCCCACATCCGGGTCCGGCCCGGTGAGGGTCAGGGGCTTGTTGATCACCAACTGCTCGCTATATATACCAGGAGGTACGTTTACGGTACCTCCTGGTGGGGCATCATCAATAGCCTCTTGAATGATGAAAAGGCGAGATTCGATGGGCAGAGTGTTATTGCAATCGTTCATCTTACTACGCTCTCTAAACCAATATATGGATACATGTTATTCGCAGGATGCATACCGGTGCCAGGTTCGGGTAGCCAAATCACACATTATGGAATGCACTTCATATATTACATTGTATAGCCACTGAATTAGCATTCAGTTTGAGGCTTTGACGAAAGGAGGTTGTATGGTTGTCACGCCAGACTGTGAAATGGAGCTTTGAACGGAAGCGGGAGACCAGTGAGAAGGCAGTTTCGGCCGAAAGTCCGGGAGGTTCCGGTGTTGAACCGGTTGATCCCCTTGCTGAGGCGATACCGAGTGTTGCAGCCCCTGGGGACAATGAGACTGATAGTTCGCAGGGTCAAGGAAGCAATGAGCCGCCTGAAGAGGCCGCCCCTCCAATCTGGGAGAGTACTGGAGGTGCAAAACCCGAAATGAAGTCGCGCCAGCCTAGAGTGAGGAGAATTACCAGTTCTGATTCAAATCCAACATTTTCGACCTTCATGATGCAGCCCAAGACTGCGGCACCTTCCACCGGCCTGGCTCGGGGGAAAACAAATGAATACACTAAAACCCGGTCGTGGGATGTTACACAAGAGATGGCTAACCGGAAAAAGGATGCCATGATCTCTGAACTGGAGGCCCGCTTACGCTCACTGGAGAGTAAGCTTAATCCGATGGATCGTCCATCCCGGACGAAGAAAAAGCGGTGAGGGGAAAAGAATAAGCAGGGCAGGATGTCTTGATAAAGTAGCGGACCACATCTCCACAAGTGGCAAACAAGAGGATGCCGACACATTGAAATCGGCATCCTCTTTCTACTTTTGGAATGAGAAAACCCCGGGGAGTCCCCGAGGTTTTCGGAAGCGATCCTACCTTAGAAGGCACGGGCCAATCAGGTTACGCTCAAACAGCTGGCTGACTGTGATGTTTTCGGGATAGGGCTTGACGGCGGAGACGAGCAGATTCTCGTGCTTCCACAGTTTGTCGATCACCTTGAGTTCCACTTCGACGCGAGGATTAGCGTCATTAAGAACTTGGCAACTCTCAATGATGATGGTCTTGCAAGAACCGTCGATAAACTTCAGCGCCTCTGTTAGGTCTTCACCGGATACCTCCAGCCCGTCCGGGAAGGTGAAGAAGGTAGTGCATTCAAATTCAACGTCCGTATTGATTACCAGATAGGTTTCGCAACCGTTAACGGTGAGCAGCAATACTATTTCCAGGCCGATAGTGTTCAGTACTGCGTCGCAGTCTTCGTTCAGTTCCTCCTCGGCGCACCGTACCGTTACGCTTTCGCAGGTGGCGGGGAAGGCTTCGGTAATCACTCGACCTCCCCGGCATCCGAAGGCGGGACCGTTAACACCGGGCAGCGAAAAGACGTGGGTAATCTCCTCGGCACAGATGAGCCGGACATCGGGGACGCAGATATCGTGACACTGACAGTCGGCTAACTCTTCCTGGTAGCCGAATGCTTCCCTTAAGGCAGGGTCCATGAAGATTCCACAGCAATCGACACAGAGGTTGTTCTCGTCGGTACACAGCGGCTCCTCCTGCCGTACCTTGGCTTTTTTAGCTTCACTCATTCTTGAAATCCTCCTTTCCTCTATTAGTGGCAGAGCGGGGATTCCCTTGAAACCAAGTGCCCCGTATGCTGATTTACCATATTCATGTGTTTGGAAATATGTTACTGCAAAGGTTATGGATGCTCTAAAAAATGAACCTGTAGGTAGCCGGGTTTATCCCGCCGTCCTGTTTGATGGAGACGGCCCTTTTCGCAGACCGGTCAAGAGTTGTTTGACAATTAGTTAACCGGTTGACGCTTTACTCAACAGAGCAGTATAATTGGGTCGACAACTATATTATTAAATTATAATATACACTATGATGTGGCCTGCGGCGAATTGTTCTTACGGCCCCAGGCGGGCGAGGGAAAGGAGCCCTAATCAATGACTGAGATCCTGATCCCACCGTTGTTGGGCGGGTACTATGAGATACTGGAGTACCTGTCCGCCCACGTTTTAACCTGCCTAGTCCCGGCCTTCTTCATTGCCGGTGGGATCGCGGCGGTGGTCTCTACAGGGGCGGTTCTGCGTTACTTCGGACCGACGACTCCGAAGCCGCTGTCATACGGGGTGGCGTCTGTTTCGGGGACGATTCTGGCCGTGTGTTCCTGTACGATTTTACCCCTGTTCGCTGGCATCTTCCGGAAGGGGGCAGGCTTGGGTCCGGCGGTGACCTTCCTGTTTGCCGGCCCGGCGATCAACCTGCTGGCCATCGTGCTCACGGCCCGGAAACTCGGCCTGGATATTGGAGTGGGCCGGGCGGTGGCGGCGATTGTCTTTGCGATCGTGATCGGACTGATTATGGCCTTCCTGTTCCGGCGGGAAGAGGCAGCCAAGGCCGCCCGCGAGCAGGCGTCGTCGCAGGACTTTACGGCCGGAATGGGCGAGGACGGAAAGCCGCCGTTTCAATTGGTGGCCTTCTTTGGCCTGCTGGTGGCGATCCTGCTGTTCGGCACCATGCAGATTGCGGTCGGCCTGAAGATTGCGGGGCTGTTGCTGCTGATCGCTGTCCTGGCCTTGGTGGTGACGCGCTGGTTTGAGCGTGATGAGATCCGCAACTGGATGGTCGAGACCTGGACGCTGGCCAAGCTGATTGTTCCGATACTGTTGGTCGGGATATTTGTGGCTGGTGTCTTGAAGGTGGTCATTCCGGAACACTGGATTGCGAATTCGGTAGGGGGCAACGGTCTTCAGGCGAACTTGATCGCCTCCGTGGTCGGCGCGCTGATGTACTTCTCCACCCTGACCGAGGTGCCGATCGTGAAGATGCTCGTGGACCTGGGGATGGGCAAGGGACCGGCGTTGGCGCTGCTCCTGGCGGGACCGGCGCTGAGCCTGCCGAATATGTTAGTGATTCGCAACCTGATGGGTACCAAGAAGACGGCCGTGTACATCCTGCTCGTGGTCACAATGGCCACGGTTTCAGGCTACATCTTCGGCAACTTCGTGGGGTAAGTTTATTAATTAGGTGCCTGGCACCGCTTGAAGGAGGTTCAGTTGTTATGAGCGATATCAAGGTTCTCGGCCCCGGCTGCAAGAAGTGTCACACCGTGCTCGCCGAGGTGGAGGCCGCCGTGGAGCAGACCGGTGTTAAAGCCACTATTCAGTACATCACGGACATCAATGCCTTCGCCGATTACGGGGTCTTCCTGACCCCCGGCCTAGTGATCAACGGCCAAGTCAAGGCCTCCGGCAAGGTCCCCAAGCGCGCCGAAATCGTCCGCTGGTTAACCGAAGCCTAGGAAAAGGGGGGCAGTCGCCCATTCCGGTCTGACGACCGGCACCACGAAGGATGAAAATGGGTTACCATATAAAGGCATTTTCTAGGTAGGCTACTTTTGTGGATAACTAGGGCAATAATGTGGCTCAGGATGAGTATGCCCGGGATTTGCTGCGCTTCTATAAGCTGCGGATGGGGTTTCCGGTGGAGCCGCTTCCCTACGAGGGCATTCCCGGTGTGGTGGAGATCAAGGTGCTGGGTCCGGGCTGTGCGCGTTGTCGGCAGTTGGAGAAGGACGTGCGTAACCTCCTGGGAGAGATTAACGTGGCTACGGACTTGGAAAAGATTGAAGACATGAATGAGTTTGCGGAGTACAATGTGGTGGTTACACCCGCTCTGGTGATCAACGGCCAAGTTAAGATGGCGGGCAAGGTGCCGACCAAAGGGCAGTTGAAGGAATGGATCGAAGAGGCCGCCAACGGCTGAGCACTTTGAACGCAACACATATCGGTTTTACTTGTCCTCGCCGTCTGGGTATTCTGGACGGCGATTAGTTTGTGGCCGGTGATGGTCCCGGGCGTCTAAAGGCCAGGGATGGCTTAGGCGTGAGGCCTGTGGTTCGGAGTTCTGGGGTGGCGGCGATTCTGCGCGGAAACAGCGGCATCGTGCGCAGGCAGACGCGAACCAGAATGAGCATCAGGGGTACCTCGATCAGCACTCCGACTACGGTGGCCAGAGCTGCGCCGGAGGCTGTACTCCCACCGAGGGTCGTGAACGGAAGGTCTATACCCTCACCGCCAGGGGCCGTGGGGCCTTTGAGGTGGCGGTTGACGCCTGGCAGGAGGTGACCGGTTACATCCTGAAGGCGGTTCAGGTACCGCAAGAGGGGAGATAATCAGCCCACTGGCAGCTGTTTGTTGTATGTTGGGAGAGTGAGCAGGCTTATGGAAACCGCCTATCTGATCGATACCTTGACCTTTTTCCTGATCATCATGGCCGAATTGACCGTACTTTTTATCGGTATCAGCTTCCTGGTTAGGCTGCTTCAGGAATATGTCCCGCCGGAAAGGATCAGGACTAAAGTCTACATCGGGGTTGTGTTCATCGTAGCGGTGCTGAGCGGGATGATCTGGGAGCGGCTTGGGTTTGCATGTGAATACAAGGGCGTGGAAATCCAGGGGGGATGCTGCGGCGGGGGGGGGCTTCATCGGACAGCACTAAAGACACCACCCGTGAGCGTTTCCGGAGAGCTTTTGGAGGAGCAAAAGCCCTCTTCCGGCAGGTGTTCGTGTACCTTCTGCTGGGTGCCGCCGTCGGTGCCCTGATCTACGGTTTCGTCCCTCAGGACTTCGTGGTGCGGGTGGCCGGCGCAGACAACCCGCTGGCCATTCCGCTGGCGGCCGTGATCGGAATCCCCATGTACATCCGGGCGGAGACGATTATTCCGGTCAGCTCCGTGCTGATCAGCAAAGGGATACCAATTAACGAAACTGCGGATGGTGAACAGCCGTCGGTGACCGGTCCGGCGTTCTGGTATAATGGGTAACAGCGTATCGGTAGACAACGAGTCGATGTCATATATAGGGAAATGATGGGAGCGAGACAAGCTTGGAGTTACTGGAAGTCCTGGCGCTTCTGGATCAGATTTCGCTGGCGATCCTGGCGCTGGTGTTTGCCGGGGGTGTGGTGAGTGCCCTGAGCCCCTGCACCGTACCGGCGGCTCTGTTTTTGGTAGGCTATGTGGGCGGTCAGACCGACAAGGGCAAGGGACGGGGAGTTCTCTTGTCAGCTTACTTTGTGCTGGGTCTGGCCCTCACTCTGGCCGTGGCCGGGGCCGTGGCCGGCTGGTTCGGCGGTCTGTTCACCGAAAGCGTGTTTTTGTACTATGTTACCGCGGCGATCCTCCTGCTGCTGGGTCTGCACCTGACGGGGCTGTTCCGGCTTCCGTCCATCGGTTCGAAGGAGATCAAACGTTCTGGG